>CALYVJ010000030.1 GCA_945494195.1 uncultured Selenomonas sp.
TAACCTGTGTGGCTGGCTTTTTATCCCTTATTTTATTGTATGGTCCGATAACGCTGATTTCTGCTTCGTGGTTTGTCTGGCAAAGTGAGTTCCAACTGACCAGCTTCAACCAATGGCACTATATACCGATTATAGATATACGTGAACGTACTTATATTCATGTAGTCTTTAAGTTCTGCTCTTGTACGTGGCGTTCGGCAAAAATCCAACAGAGAAGCTTTTACCGATTCCGGTGTATTCTCCGCTGTATTTTCCTGTTGCTCCTGCGTGTTATAGAACGTCACGACAAATTCATTTCGACGATTTTCAAAAACAGGCTCTGGCAATCCACTGAGCTTCATCTCTCTTCGCATCGTCGGTATCCCTGAGTAACGATTTTCGGCCCGAGTCAATGCTTCGGTCATCGTCGCTAAAGCAGGATTTCGGAGGTCTGGTTTAGCCACCCCCAATTGGTCTACGGTCATCCGCCCATATAAATTTCCCGGACTGTGAACCTCCAACCGATTTCGATACAAAACCACTTGTATCGGAGTCCCCTCTGTATAGATACTATAGTCTCGATGGATTACCGCATTTAGAATTGCTTCTCGGATTGCTGCTACGGGATATTCATCAATATCCCTGCGCTCGCCAGTTTGCTTATCGATGACCGTTTTGGTCTTCATATTTCGTTTGCAAAAAGCTATTGCTTCACGGACCTGCTCGGCTAAGGTTCCCTCAATTCGCTTATTATCACTAAATCGAATATCGTGGTCATCCGTATCGCCAATATTCTCCCCAGGAACTACCACTGCCGTGATACAAAGCTGCGGCATAAATCCCTGCGGATAGATTCCCATATTCATAACAGCAGCCAAAGTCGGCTTACCGTCACGCAGAATATCCATTAATTCATAGGCCCGTGCATCAGTCAGTTGAGCAAACCCAGGACGCTCTGCCTTTTTTTCCTGCATGTAAGAATTCAGCATTCGTGCATCTAAATCCTCGATAAATGCCCGTTCCACAGGACGCTCGTCATCATGAAGATGTTTACGAAATGCTTCGTAACTATACAGTTCATACTCCGTCATTACCATATCGGCATCGCCCACGCGGGTGTAAGCTCCCTTTAGACGCCCTGCCCCTTTGTAATAACAAGGACGTTCTGATAACTCCAAACCGGGAATTTCTGCCGAACACACATCAAAACCGTTTACCTCCGCTACCGTAAAAACGGCCCGTACAGGCGGAACCATCTGATTACACTGTTCCACTACTTTTTTCTGCAAATCCTGCAAGTCATATACTCCCGATAACTTAAATCCTTCTTTTTCATCTATCCCAAAAAAGAGAATACCGCCGCCATCTTGATTGGAAAAGCTAGACAATGTATCATAAAGCCGTTTGGGACAACCGCCATGAGCTGTTTTGATTTCTAAATCCTGTCTTTCTGTCTTTTTTTCTAAAATCCACTTTGTTAATTCAACAAGTTCTTCGGTTATCATTTCGCTTTTCCTCCTTTTTACTTTAAATAATAGCGCAATAACTAAACAAGTTCAAGTTTTTGTTACGTTATTTGTTAACTTATTTCCATTTCGCGAACTCTTCGGTAGAATGTTGCTTTACTTATTTGACATATTTGCAGAATCTCTTCGCATGTTAGTTTGTTGTTACGCCATTTGATGACTAATTGTTGAAAGTTTTTCGGCATCTTCGCTTCCGGACGGCCAAAACGGATGCCTTTGGCTTTGGCGGCGGCGATTCCCTGCGCTTGCCGTTTGCGGATGTTATCACGCTCGGATTCTGCCACGAAGGACAGCACCTGCAGGACCAGGTCGGAAATGAAGGTTCCCAACAGGTCTTTATACCGTCGGGTATCCAAAAGCGGCATATCGATAACACAGATGTCAATCTGGCGTTCTTCGGTCAGGTAACGCCATTGATTCTGGATTTCTTTGTAGTTGCGCCCCAGCCGGTCAATGCTAAGGATATAGAGTAAATCTCCCGGCATCAGCTGATGTAGCAGCTTTTGATAGTTTTGACGATGGAAATCCTTCCCCGACTGCTTGTCGATGTAGATCTTATCCTTCGCAATGTTCAATTCTTCCATCGCCTTCATTTGCCTTGATTCATTCTGGTCTATGCTAGACACTCGAATGTACCCATATTTTTTCATAGTATTCCTCCTATCGATCGAGAAAAATATCCCTCTATAGGAATACATGAAGTGACCGGTCAAAAAAGCAACCAATTCCAAAATTTTTTAACAAAAAACGAGCCCGCTCTCATCCTTAGAGAGCGGGCTCGCATTTCATACGTTACATATTGGATTATTTACCAGCCAATGCTTTGTAACCCTCATAGCGGGTCTTGGCATCATTCTGGGTTTTCTCGAAGAGCGCCTCTGCTGCCTCTGGGAAGGAACGCTTGAGGTTGATGTAGCGGTTCTCACCCATGAGGAATTCCTGGAACTTGTCAAAATCCGGTTCTTTGGAGTCGAGGCTGAACGGATTCTTATCCGTACCAACGAGCTGCGGGTTGTAGCGGTAGTTTGCCCAGTAGCCGCACTCGACAGCGAGTTTTGCCTCGAGCTGGCTGCAGCCCATGCCCTTGCGGATGCCATGGTTGATGCACGGTGCATAGGCGATGATGAGGGACGGGCCTGGATATGCCTCAGCTTCCGTGATTGCTTTGAGAAGCTGGTTCTGGTCAGCACCCATAGCGACCTGTGCCACATAAACATAGCCATAGGTACGAGCCATCATGCCGAGGTCTTTTTTCTTCGTCTTCTTACCAGCTGCGGCGAACTGAGCGATAGCTGCGGCCGGCGTAGCTTTCGATGCCTGGCCGCCCGTGTTGGAGTAAACCTCGGTATCGAATACGAATACGTTGACATCTTCGCCCGATGCCAGGACATGGTCGACACCGCCGTAGCCGATATCGTAAGCCCAGCCGTCGCCGCCGAAGATCCACTGGGAACGTTTGACGAAGTAGTCGTTGTTCTCGTAGAGCTTGTTCAGCAGTTCATCACTGCCTTTTTCTGCTTCGAGCAGAGCAGCGAGCTTATCGGCGCGCTCGCGGGTGCCATTGCCGTTGTTGAGGTTCTCGACCCAGTCGGTCAAAGCGGCCTGCAGTTCCGCGCTGCCCTTGCCAGCCTCAACGGCTGCCTTGGCATCAGCTGCCAGGCTGTCGCGGACAGATTTCGTGCCGAGGAACATGCCAAGGCCGAACTCTGCATTATCCTCGAACAGGGAGTTTGCCCAAGCCGGGCCATGACCCTTGTGGTTCTTCGTGTACGGCATAGCCGGTGCACTGCCGCCCCAGATAGAGGAGCAGCCCGTAGCGTTCGCTACCATCATGCGGTCGCCGAAGAGCTGGGTCAAAAGTTTTGCATACGGCGTCTCGCCGCAGCCAGCGCAGGCACCGGAGAACTCGAACAGCGGCTGCTCGAACTGGGAGCCAAGAACCGTTTCTTTCTTCATCGGGTTCTTCTTCGGTGCAACCTTCGCTGCATCAACGCCATAGTCGAAGTATACCTGCTGAGCCTTGAGCTCATCATCCAGCGGCTTCATATCGAGAGCCTTGACCGGGCAGACCTGTGCACAGTTGCCACAGCCGAGGCAGTCCATCGTGGATACTGCCACCGTGAAGTTGTAGTCCTTGATGGCCTTCGTCTTCTTGGACGGGAAACCTTCCGGAGCAGCAGCCAGTTCTTCCTCTGTCGTCAGTACCGGGCGAATCGTAGCATGCGGGCAGACATAGGAGCACTTGTTGCAGCCAATGCACTTTTCCGCATCCCATACGGGAACGCTGATAGCGGTGCCGCGTTTCTCATAAGCCGTGCCGCCCAGCGGGAACGTGCCATCAGCCATTTCGCCGGCGAATTTGGATACCGGCAGCTTGTCGCCTTCCTGACGGTTCATGACATCCTGGATTTCCGTAATGAAGGCCGGAGCGTTCTTCTTCTCTGCCGCTTCATCCTCGGCATTCGCCCAATCAGCCGGTACGTCTACGCGATGAAGGGCTTCGATCCCTTTGTCGATGGCACCGTTGTTCATATCGACAATCTTCTGGCCCTTCTTGCCGTAGGATTTAACGACAGCATCCTTGAGGTAGTCCACAGCCGTATCGATAGGAATGATGTTTGCAATCTTGAAGAAGGCAGACTGCATAACCATGTTGAAGCGGCCGCCAAGGCCAAGTTCTTTCGCGATATCTACAGCATTTACCGTGTAGAACTCGATGTTGTTCTTGGCAATGAAACGTTTCATGTAAGCCGGCAGATGTTTGGTCAGTTCCTCATCGGACCAGGTCGTGTTCAGAAGGAACTTGCCGCCTTTCTTGAGCCCAGCCAACAGGTCATATTTGTAGACATAGGACTGCTGGGAACAGGAGATAAAGTCCGCCTTATTGATGAGATACGGGCTCATAATCGGCTGTTTACCAAAGCGCAGATGGCTCATGGTAATACCGCCGGACTTCTTGGAGTCATAAGCAAAGTATGCCTGGGCGTACATGTCCGTCTTATCGCCGATAATCTTGATGGCGCTCTTGTTGGCACCGACCGTACCATCAGAACCGAGACCCCAGAACTTGCAAGCCGTCGTGCCTGCCGGCGTCAGGTCAACGTCGCTCATGACCGGTGCGAGGCTCGTGTTCGTAACATCGTCTTCGATACCAATGGTGAAGCCATCTTTCGGAGCGTCTTTCTTGAGTTCTTCGAATACGGCAAAAATCTGATCCGGCGTCGTATCTTTGCCGCCGAGGCCGAAACGGCCGCCGATGATAATCGGATTCATATCCGAGTTGTAGAAGGCTGCCTTGACATCGAGGTAGAGCGGCTCGCCCAGCGAACCCGGCTCTTTCGTATGGTCGAGGACAGCAACCTTCTTGACCGTCTTCGGCAAGAACTGGAAGAAGTGCTTGAGGGAGAACGGGCGATAAAGGTGAACGTTCATGAGACCGACTTTCTCGCCGTTCTGGTTGAGGTAGTCGACTGTCTCCTGGACAGCCTGGCAAACTGAACCCATCGCGATGATGATGCGGTCAGCATCCTCGGCACCATAGTAATCGAAGAGGTGATGCTCACGTCCCCTGATTTTTGCCATGTCAGCCATAGCTTCTTCTACGAGATCCGGCAAAGCATTGTAATATTCATTGGAAGCTTCGCGGCTCTGGAAGTATACATCCGGGTTTGTTGCCGTACCGCGGATAACCGGATGATCCGGGTTGAGGGCACGGCGGCGGAACTCTTTTACCGCATCCCAGTCGAGGATTTTGGACAGGTCATCGTAGTCTACCATCTCGATTTTCTGGATTTCATGGGACGTGCGGAAGCCATCGAAGAAGTTGATGAACGGCACGCGGCCCTTGATGGCAACGAGATGGGCAACAGCAGAGAGATCCATGACCTCCTGCACGCTTGCCTCAGCCAGCATAGCGCAGCCCGTCTGGCGGGCAGCCATGACATCCTGATGGTCGCCAAAGATGTTCAGCGAGTTTGCGGCCAGTGCACGTGCCGATACATGGAATACGCCTGGCAGCAGCTCACCAGCAACTTTATAAAGGTTCGGAATCATCAGCAGGAAGCCCTGAGATGCCGTATACGTAGTCGTCAAAGCACCAGCCTGCAGGGAACCGTGAACGGCACCCGCTGCGCCAGCCTCGGACTGCAGCTCGATGACACGGACCGTCTGGCCAAAGAGATTCTTTTTGCCCTTGGCAGCGTCTTCATCTACATGCTCAGCCATCGGCGAAGACGGCGTGATCGGATAGATTGCCGCAACATCCGTGAAAGCATAGGAGATGTAGGCAGCTGCCTGGTTGCCGTCCATCGTTTTCATCTGTTTGCTCATGTTTTGTTTGCTCCCCTCTATGAAAATAGAATTGCAATATATAGCTAGGATAACGCGAAAACCGCGTCGTGGTCAGTAATCTATGTTACTGAAGATAATAACATAATAAATTTTGCGTATATCCCCACGTAAATAACATTATATATCGTAAATGGACAAATGTAAATATTATGTTACACGTTTACATATGCAAAAAGCCGGATGAGTTCTTCCCCATCCGGCAGATTCTTATGATTCAACGATTTTCTTTGCTATGACGATAGCCATAGGCGAAGTAAATCAAAACGCCCACAGCACTCCACACCCAGAAACGCTCCCAGGTCATGGCGGAAAGATTATACATGATATAGGCGCAGCTGGCAATGGCCAGCGTCCCCATAACATAAATGGCCGGGCAGCGGAACGGACGCTTGATATCCGGATACTTCCGGCGCATGACCATAACACCTATTGACGAAACGATAAAGGCAAAGAGCGTTCCGACGCTGCACATCTCAGCGACAACATTGATTGGCGTGAAACCACTGATGAGCATAACCGCCAATCCCACAATCACCGTGATGCGATGTGGCGTGGCATACTTTGAATGGATCTTGCAAACGCTCTGGGGTATCAAGCCATCGCGGCTCATGGCGTAAAAGGCACGGGTCTGAGCATACATCATGACCAGCAGTACCGTGGTGAGGCCAGCGATAGCGCCGGTACCGACCACAGCCGAACCAAACCGATACCCAAGCTCGCGGAGCACGAAGGCCACTGGCTCGGCATTATCCAGTTCGGTATAGGAGACATTACCAGTCATAACCGCGGTTACCCCGATATACAAAAGCGTACAGATCAATAGTGAGGCGATGATGCCAGTCGGCATATCATGGGCCGAATTCTTGGTTTCCTCCGCCGCCGTTGCAATCGAATCAACACCGAGATACGCAAAGATGATTACGGCAGCTCCAGCCGATACACCAGAAAAGCCGAAGGGCATAAAGGGTTCCCAATTGGCAGGATTCACCGTAGGCGCCGCTAGAAACAGGAAAATGAAGATTGCCAGCAGCTTGACGCCCACAAGGATCTTATTGACCGTAACGCTCTCCCGCACTCCCCGAACCAGCAGGAAGGTCAAAAAGCCCGTGATGAGTACCGCCGGCAGGTTCACAATACCGCCCTCAGCCGGTACCATCGTATACTGCGCTGGCAGGGTAATCCCCGCTGACTTCATAAGACCTACAACATAAGCCGACCAGCCACCAGCTACCGCACTTGCTCCCACCGAATACTCCAGCACGAGGTTCCACCCTACTAACCATGCCAAAAATTCACCAACGGACGTATAGGCGTAAGCATAAGCACTGCCCGCCACGGGAATCATGGATGCCAATTCCGAGTAAGCCATGCTGACAAAACCACAAGCAAGGCTGGCCAATAAAAAAGAAAGCATCAGTGCCGGCCCAGCGTATTTTGCCGCCGCTACCCCCGTGAGCACAAAGATTCCCGTCCCCACGATGACACCAATACCTAAAAGCGTAACATCAAGAGCGCCCAAAGCCCGCTTCAAATGGGATTTTGACGCATCGCTTTGATACTCCGCAATACTTTTTGTGCGAAAAATTCCCACACAATCACTCCTCAAATTGTTTTCTCTAGATAAACATACTGTTGTATTATACCACACTAAAGGACAGAAGCAAATAGAAATTTTGTAATGCTGTAAGCAGGATTCCACTATAGCGCGTCGAATAAATAAATGCTGATCGTGACCAATAGGCAATTATGGGGTAAAGCAAGGAGTGTGGTGACCTATGATCAAGAACATGGCTATCTATGTCATCCTCAAAGTCGAGTACGGAAAAGGGCAGGAAAACGTCTACACAAGTATCCTCAACGTATCATCCAGCAAAAGCACTGCCCAGACTTTCAAGGAACACTATGAAGAAGAATTTGCCGATGAAATTGAACATGAACACGATGGCCGCTTCGTCTCCATCCATCTGCATAAAGCCTTGATTCAATTAGATGATGAAATTATTGCACCAGATATGTTTATCCGCTTTATTGGTGACAAGAATGTACATGACTATTGATTATGCAGATGAAAAAAGACCAGCTCACTGAGCTGGTCTTTTGTATTGTCGTTATAATGGTCGGGATGACAGGATTCGAACCTGCGGCCTCTTCGTCCCGAACGAAGCGCGCTACCAAACTGTGCCACATCCCGACAACAGAAAATATTATAACGCAGTCTTCGGATTAACGCAAGTCTTTTTTTCCTTTTTTTGATAAAACCACAAAAAAATTATAGGAATGACGATGAGCGTAAACACCGTAGAGGTCAAAAGACCGCCGATGATAACCCAAGCCATGGACACGCGTGTCTCCGAACCTGCGGTCATAGCCAATGCTGTCGGCAGCATGCCAACCATCATCGTGATGGTGGTCATAAAGATTGGCTTGAGCCTTACCCGCCCAGCCTCAATAATGGCCTCCCGTGCAGTTTTCCCGCGATCCATCAAAGTCAAGGTGTAATCAATCAGCAAGGTACCGTTCTTAGCCACGATACCGTCCATGACCAAAATACCTATCATCGAATAGAGATTCAAGGTGTTATGGGTAAGGAACAATAATAGAATCGAGCCGATGATGCCCAGCGGCAGGGAAAACATGCGGATAAACGGCGTAATGATTGACTCGTAGAGTACCGCCAGCAGCATATAGATGAGCACTAATGCCAGAAAAAGCGCGCTCAACAGGTCTGAAAAGGTATCGTTCATCCGGGTTGCCTGTCCTTTGAACTGGTAGGTAACCGTATCCCCCAAGCTGGCCTTCTTCATGGCTTTTTTCACATCATTCATCACGTCGCCAATGGGACGGCCGCTAATGTTGGCGCCGACGGCAATAGCCCGCTGTTTATCCACCCGGCGTATAGATACCGGGCCGCGGCCATTCTTGATTTCAGCCACATCCCCAAGATAAATGAGCTTACCACCGGCAGAAATCGGCACATGGGCGACATCCGACGGCTTGTAGCCATCGGCTCCCTTGAAACGGACTTTGATATTGGTATCCAGGCCGCTGTTGGCTGCATCATTTTTCAATTCTCCAGCCGACAAACCAGAAATAGCCGAAGCAAAGGCCGTATCGACATCAGCCAGGGAAGTACCATAAGTCTTTAATTTCTGCCGGTCAACGGTCAATTGCAGCTCCGGCATACCTTCCGTATAAGAACTGTTGATATCCGTAACCCCTTTGACATCGGCTTTCAAGATATCCATGACGCGCTCGGCAGCCGCATTAAGTTCCTCCGTATTATTACCGCGGAGCTCAATCTGCAAGGCGCCACCGCCATTCCGGGCTCCGCCGCCTCCCGAGATACCGGCTACATTGCTCTGGGTCTCCGCTACGCGGATGTCCGCATCCTTGATATCATTGGCAAAGCGGCGGACTTCGTTGGCCACATCCCATACGGAGCGAGACCGGTCTTTGCGGTCATAAAGCTGGACTTTGATGCGGCCTTCGTAGGCGGTAGAGCCGCCTGCATGAGTCATGTAGTTCTTGACCTCCGGGATTTGGGCCAGTTTCCCCTCCAGTTTCTTGGCGATGCGGTTGGTCTCCTCCGCCGAAGAACCAATCTGCCCCTGGATGTTGATGGTAAAACTCGATTCATCTGTCTGCGGCATGTACTCAGACCCTACCCACCCCAGCGGAACCATCGAAACCACGCCGATAAAGGTCACCGTAATGATGCCGATCAATTTCTTCTGATGACCAAGACTCCAGCGCAGGATTTTCTCATAATATTCCACTGCATTGTTTTCCATCCGGTCCATATAGGCCCAAAGCTTCGTCTTTTGCGGATGGTAGCCGTGCCTGTAAAGCCTTGATGCCAGCATCGGCGTCAAAGTAAACGAAACAAACAGCGAGAAAAATCCAGCAAAGACAATGGTCAGGCCAAACTGACGGAAATATTGACCGGTCATGCCTTCCATGAAGGCGATTGGTATGAAAACCGCAGCATCGCAGAGCGTTATGGCGATTGCCGCCATACCGATTTCATTTCGTCCCTTTTCCGCCGCCAGTTTCGGCTCCTCCCCCATCTTCAAATGGCGGGTGATATTTTCGAGCACGACGATGGAGTCATCCACCAGGATACCAACGCAAAGGGTCATTCCCATCAAGGACATCATATTGAAGGTAAAGCCGGCAATATACATAACAAAGAACGTGGCAATCAGCGAAGTCGGGATTGCCACCATAACAGCCGCCGTAGAGCGCCAGCCGCGCAAAAACAAGAACAGGACCAAGCCTGTAGTGATAAGCCCTTCAATCAAAGTACCCAACGTATTGTGAAGGGAATCTTGCACATAGTCCGCATCGTTGGAGACCACCACAAACTGATAGTCCGGATAATTCTTCCGCAGCTTTTCCACTGCCTTCAGGATGTTGCCCGCCGTCTCCACCACATTGGCATCGCTGTTTTTGTACACCAATACATTGATGGCATCCTGCCCGTTGAGGCGGCCATAGCGAGCAATGCGGGCATCCTGTTCCCGGACAGTTGCCACAGCCGTCAGCGGAATCATCTTCCCCTCGGTGTTCTGTACCTGCACCTTTTCGATATCCTTAGCTGTCTTGTATTGCGCGATAACCCGGACATCCGATTTTGTTGTCTCCGTGTAGACAGAGCCCGATGGCAACAGCTGATTCTCATTGCGGATTGCGGAGCTTATCTTGCTCAGTGTCAGTTTATAGGCCGCCATCTTGTCGCGGTCGACTTCCACCGCCACTTCTTTATCCCGGCCGCCGTGAAGCTCGATTTCCGAAACACCACCTGCCTGCTGCAAAACCTCCTGAAAGGTATTATCCGTCATGGCATAGGTGTCCGCCAGGCTGTGCTGGCTGATGACCGCCAATTCCACAATCGGCTTGGCGTTGATATCGCGTTTGATGACAACCGGCGAATCCGCCTCATCGGGCAATTTATTTTTGATGGCCTCGACTTTCTTGGTCGCATCAATCGCCGCCGTATCAGCGTTCGCATCAAAATTCAATTCCAGCATGATACGGGCCCGCTCATAGCTGGCCGTCGAAGTGATCTTCTTAACATTTGACACCGAAGAAAGGGCATCTTCCACCGGTTTTACCACTTCCTGTTCGACAGAATCGGCACTAGCTCCCGGATATTTTACCGATACCGTGACATACGGCGTGTTGAGCGCTGGCAGCAATTCAACGCCGATACGATAATAGCTGAACAGCCCCAGCACCACGAAAAACATGACAATCATCGAAATGCCGACGGGCCGGTTAATCGAAAAACGTGTCAGAT
>CALYVJ010000031.1 GCA_945494195.1 uncultured Selenomonas sp.
CAACTAATTCGTTTAGAAATAAATGCGGGGATTCCGCCCCAATGGCAGGAATTTGCGCTTTTTATTTTGTCCAAGTCAGAGGTGATAGCATGGTATATTTGTTGAAGTTTGGAGCAAGCTGGATATTGCCACCGGGAATCTTCATCTTGGCTTGTTTTGGTTTGGCGATTTATATCTGGCGCCGGAACTATGACCATCGGGCGGCCAAAATCCTGGCAGGTATAACTTTTATCTTTTACTTGCTTTGCACGGGCATGGCAGCGGACCGGCTTATGGGGGCTTTGGAATCTGTATACGAGCCGCCAGCCAATCCCCACGGCGATATAATTGTCCTCTTGGGAGGCGGTGCGCTAAAGGATGTACCGGATGTAGATGGCATGGGGACCCTTTGCTCGTATCCGGCGAATCGCATGTTGACTGCGGTAAGACTTCAGCGGCAGCTTGGGGTGCCTATCCTTTTGTCTGGGGGAGAAGTTTATCGCGATACTGGCAATGAAGCGGAGATTTCCCGCCGGATTATGCTTTCCCTAGGTGTGCCGGATGATAAGATTTTGGTGGAAAATAAGAGTATCAACACCACGCAGAATGCACAGTTTTCCACCAAGATCATGCGAGAGCAGGGCTTTACGGAACCTATTTTGGTGACGTCTGCTTTTCATATGAGACGGTCGGTTATTGATTTTGAGAAACAGGGAATGATGGTAACGGCGTATCCGGCAGACTATCAGGTCGCCCGCAATCCAGCGTTCCACTATAATAAACTGCGTCCGCAGGCAGGAGCCTTGCAGAATAATGTGCTGGTCCTGCAGGAGATTTTGCGGACTTTTGTATCGAGGTATTTGGAATGACAAAGAATTTAACGGTGGGAGAGCCGGCAAAGCTTATCCTGTTTTTTACCTTGCCGCTTATTGCCGGCAATATTTTTCAGCAGCTGTATGCGTTTGTCGATACACTGCTGGTGGGACGTTTCTTGGGGGTGGAAGCCTTGGCTGCCGTTGGCTGCACCGGCAGCCTGATGTTCTTGATGCTGGGCTTTGTCATCGGTTTTTCTACGGGTATTACCATTTATACGGGACAGCGCTATGGGGCAAAAGATGAAAAAGGCGTGCGCCAAAGTGCGGCCGCTTGCACAATTTTGTCGTTGGTGGCATCCTTCTTCCTCACGATAGTGGGAGTAGCCTTGTGTCCGTTGTTTCTGGTATGGATGCAAACACCGCCGGAAATCATGGATGGCGCGGTGTCGTTTATCAGCATTGTTTATGGCGGTATCGTCATGTTTGTATTCTTGCAGATGCAGACCAATATCCTGCGGGCGCTGGGTGACAGCAGGATGCCGACTGTTATTTTGGCATTGACGCTCATTTTGAACATTATTTTGGAGCCAGTGGCGTTGCTCGTGTTGAAATGGGGCATCTCCGGGGCGGCAATTGCTACGGTGGTGGCCCAGTTCATCGGAAATATCGGGTGTTACATTTACATCCGCCGCCGGGTGCCGGCACTGCATACCAAGCGGGAGGATTGGCATGTATCCCGCGGGGTTTTGCTGGAACATTTGAAGATTGGGCTTCCTATGGGATTCCAGTCGTCCATTATCGCCATTGGAGCGATTATCCTGCAGGTGGCACTCAACAATTTAGGGCCGACGGCGGTGGCAGCTTATGCAGCTTCCCAGAAAGTCGACTCGGTGGCTATGATGCCAATGATGTCCTTTGGCTTGGCCATGGCAGCTTATACGGCTCAGAATTATGGAGCTCAGCAATACGCGCGCATTGCCGATGGCGTGCGCAAGTGTTGCTACATGTCTGTGGCTTTTAGCATCGTTGCTGGAGTTCTGCTGATTATCTTTAGCGCAGATATTATGTATCTCTTTGTGGGGGAAGGTCAGCAGCAGGTTATTGAATACGGCCAGCAGTATCTGCTGGTGAATGGTTCCTGTTATTGGATTTTGGCGCTGCTCTTTATTTTCCGCTATACCCTGCAGGGATTGGGACAGAGCGTTGTGCCGACTATTGCTGGTATCATGGAGCTTATCATGCGCACAGCGGCGGCAATTTTCTTATGTGCTTCTCTGGGATATCTGGGCGCGTGCCTGGCGAATCCCATGGCGTGGATTGGTTCCTGTGTTCCGCTGGCCATTGCCTTCTTTTGGACCGTGCGGAGCTTTAAGCGCAAATATAATCTGATGGAATAAAATGGTGGGAAGGATTTCAGAGACAATTGTCGAAGTTATCTAGAGGAAATGTATTCATAGTGGGTGATGATGACTCAACAAGTCAATGAACTACTGCTTCATGAAAGGGATGGATTATCTATGTATCAAGATGAGTACAAACGCTGGGCTGCTGCTGATCTTTTAGATTTCGACCTCAATAAGGAGTTAAACGATATCAAAGATGACGAGGAAGCCATCAAAGATCGCTTTGCCATTGCTCTGGAATTTGGTACGGCTGGTTTGCGCGGTGTATTGGGCGCGGGCACGAACCGTATGAATATTTGGGTCGTTCGTCAGGCTACTCAGGGGGTGGCTGACTGGGTCAAGACTCAGGCAGGCACCCAGACGGTGGCTATCAGCTACGACAGCCGGCTTAAAGGCTGGAATTTCGCTCGGGAGGCTGCTGGGGTCCTGGCTGCTAATGGCATAAATGTCCGCATTTATGACGAGCTTATGCCGGTGTCGGCACTGAGCTTTGCAACCCGTTATTACAAGTGCAATGCGGGGATCATGGTAACGGCATCCCATAATCCGGCTAAGTATAATGGCTATAAGGCCTACGGCCCCGATGGCTGCCAGATGACCGATGATGCGGCTGCAGTAGTTTATGCATCCATCCAGAAAACCGATGTGCTTACGGGGGCAAAATACATCAGCTTTGCTGAAGGCGTTGCCAAGGGGTTGATTCAGTTTGTCGATGAGGACTGCAAAAGGGCTTTTTATGAGGCCATCGAGGGTTGTCAGGTTCGCCCAGGACTGGCAAAAACTGCTGGACTTAAACTGGTTTATTCCCCGCTTAACGGAACCGGTCTGGTGCCGGTAACCCGTGTGCTCAAGGATATCGGTATTACGGATATCACGATTGTTCCCGAGCAGGAGTATCCTAATGGCTATTTTACGACCTGCAGCTATCCGAATCCGGAAATCTTTGAGGCATTGGAGAAGGGCCTGACACTGGCGAAGGAAGAGCAGGCTGATTTGATGCTGGCTACAGATCCGGATGCAGACCGCGTGGGCATTGCCATGAAGTGTGCCGATGGTTCCTATGAATTGGTTTCGGGCAACGAAATGGGTGTCCTTTTGCTGGACTATATTTGCCAGGGACGCATTGAGAAGGGGACGATGCCGGAGAATCCGGTAGCGGTTATGTCGATTGTATCGACGCCGCTGGCGGATAAGGTGGCAGAACATTACGGTGTTGATCTGCGCCACGTGCTTACGGGCTTCAAGTGGATTGGAGACCAGATTGCTGGCCTTGAGGCCAAAGGGGAAACGGAACGATTCATCTTTGGCTTTGAAGAAAGCTATGGATATCTTGCCGGTCCCTATGTTCGTGATAAGGATGCGGTGGTTTCGTCTATGCTGATCTGTGAGATGGCTGCTTACTACCGTTCCATCGGTTCTTCGATTAAACAGCGGTTGGAGGAAATCTATCAGCAGTATGGCCGCTATTATAATGCGGTGGATTCTTTCTCCTTCCCAGGCCTTTCTGGTATGGACAAGATGAAGGGCATCATGGCTGAGCTTCGCAAGAATCCGCCGCAGTCCTTTGGCAGCCGCAAGGTAGCAGAGCTTATCGATTTCAGTAAGCCGGAAACGACCGGGCTGCCCAAGGCAAATGTCTTGATTTACCAATTGGATGATGGATCGACGGTGGTGGTTCGTCCATCTGGTACGGAACCAAAAATCAAGACGTATTTCACCACGTTGGGCAAGGACTTGGAAGAGGCAAAAGCAGTGAAAGACGCATTGGCAGAGGCCGTAAAGCCGCTGCTGGCATAAAAAATTATCAGAGGTGTATTGGATGAGTATTATGGACAACAATCTGCGGGAAGTTGAGCAGTTAATCATGGAAAGTGATTTTAATCCGGCTGGGGGGGATCCGGAGAAGTCCTTGAAGGCAGATGTTATGGAAAATTACGTGGAACAGCTGCTTTCGGTTATTGACCTTCGTCAGCTCAAACCCTATAAGGTGGTTGCCAATACGGTCAATGCAACAGCGGGACCAGTCATCAATGCACTGGAGAAAAAACTCCCCTTTGATGTGGTGAAGGTTCATAATGTTTTTGATCGCAGTTTCCCCAATGGCGTCCCGGATTCCACAGATCCAGCTATGCGTGCGTATACGGCAGCGGCTGTTCGTGAACAGGAGGCCGATATGGGCGTGTTGTGGGATCTGGATTTTGGCCGTTGTTGTCTCTTTGATGAACATGGTGAAGTGATTGAAGGAGACTGTGGTACTCGCGGCATGCTGGTTTGGATTTTGGTACTGGCGCTGCTCGCTAAATCCTCTTGCCGGACGGTATCGGAGCTGTTGCCGGACCATTCTTTCCAGCTTGAAAAACTAGTGGAAAGTTTGAAACAACTTTTCAAATAAAGATGAAACGCTAAAAAATTCTTCACAGTAAAAAGGATGCATGTTATAATAATCACGTATTATACGATATGTGGTTTTTTATGGTAGCATCCTTTTTTGTTGCGATGGCACGCAGTGGGGATGTGGAGTTACAGAGGAGTGTTGACGAGAATGAGTTTGAAACTGAAATCAGGTTTTACGTTTGATTATGACAACCTGTATGGTGAGGGCAAAGTTACGGATGCAGATCTGAAATTTTACGAAGAAGATTTGAAAAAAGCTCATGAGGCTATGAAGGTAATGCGCGAGAAGGGCTTTATCCGTGCACACCTTTCCAAAGATGGCGAGCCGGAGAAGGTTCTTTTCAGCCAGCTGCCATATGTGCAGGAGGGTCATCTGAACAGCCCGAGCTCCTTGAAACATTTGCAGGAATTGACGGATCATGTAAAAGACAACGTGGACGTGGTAGTTTCGCTCGGTATCGGCGGCTCTTATCTCGGCGACAAAGTCCTTTTCGATGTGCATTGTGGTGAGTTCTGGAATGCTATGTCGAAAGAAGAGCGTAATGGCTTTCCGAAGGTTGTATTCAGCGGCCAGAACATCGATCCGCGCCGTACGGGAGACATTATTCATTATTTGAAGAGCTCTGCAGCAATTACTAAGAGCCATGAAAAACGCAACTTGAAGGTTCTGCTGCTGGTCATCTCGAAATCTGGCGGTACCCTTGATACCATGTCCAACTTTATGGTTATCTATGATGCACTGCAGAAATTCGAGAACGTTGATGTGGAAGTCGTAGCTGTTACGGACCCGAATATGGAAAAACAGACGCTCTTGAAGAAGCTGGCTATCGAAAAAGGCTGGCCGCAGTATGCAGTACCGGACGGTGTCGGTGGACGTTTCTCGATCTTCTGCGAAGTCGGTCTGACGCTGGCTGCTTGCATTGGCTTTGATATTCAGGCGTTCCTCGACGGTGCCAAGGATATGGATAAAGCTTGCCAGAATGATGATATGTGGCAGAACCCGGCAATGCTCAACGCGGCCCTGAAATTTGCTGCGTCAGAGAAACATGGCCGCGATATTGAAGTCATGATGCCGTATGGTGATTATCTCAAATCTGTTTCGGAGTGGTATATCCAGCTGCTGGCTGAGTCCCTTGGCAAACAGTACAACAAGGAAGGCAAAGAAGTATGCTATGGCCGTACGCCGCTGGTGGCAGTCGGTACGACGGATATGCATTCCCAGACTCAGCAGCATCAGGAAGGTAAGCTGGATAAAATCGTTCAGTTCATCCGCCTGGAAAGCTGGGAAAACGATCTGGAAATTCCGAATGTATTCCCAGAGGCACAGAAACTGGCAGATATCTCTGGCGTAACCATGGGCCAGGCTCTTGAGGTCGCTCGTCAGTCGAATGCGGATGCACTGGCTTCCAATAAACGCTACAACGCTTGCTTTACCCTGCCGAAGCTTGATGCTTATCATCTTGGTGAGCTGCTGTACATGCTGGCTATGTCGGTGGCTTACGAAGGAGAACTGGCTGATGTCGATGCTTTCGATCAGCCGGGTGTCGAGTCCTATAAACGTATCATGGGACCGAAACTTGCTGAGCGCAAGGCTATGAACCAGAAATAATTCCTTCATAGGATTAGGAAGAACTTCCTCGCAAGAGGAGGTTCTTCTTTTTTATTACTTATTCATGTTTTTTAATAAACACTATACAAACAAGAACAATGCGAATATAATGATATCGAAAAGTGTTTTAAGCATAGACAAACAGGAGGAAGGTTGTTTATGAATGTACAATATGACAGAAAGAAACTGGCAGCTCTGTTTGTTACGATATTGTTTTGCAGTGTGAGTGTCTGGTACGCCGGCAAAGATGGGGAGAGCATTGCCGATGAGCTGTCAGAACAAGATGAACCGCCGGATATTTTAGGGCGGCGGGAAATACGGGGGGCAGATATCCAGGTGGCAGAGGAGGATATACGCAATCCTTTTACGGCAACCCATGAAACGGTGGCTGAAGATAGTCAGGCACAAGCGGTTTTACAAGAAAATAAGCTGCCGCCGGAAACGGCCGCAGAAAAAAAGACTGTACCGCTGGCAAAGCAGCTGGAGAAGCCAATGCCTCAGGCAGCAGCCCGTGAGCTGCATTCTGGGGAACCGGAGCTTTGCGGGATTATGCAGGGGAGCAACGGGAAGATGGCCCTGCTGCGGTTCGGCGGGCAGACGGCCGTCTTGTCGGTGGGGGAAACTTTTCGGGATTGGCTACTGGTTGACATCGGAGAGGGAGCGGTCATCCTGCGCAAGGAGTGGCGGGAAAGATGCTTATATCTCCAGTCGTATTGCGCGTTGAGAAATGAGGAATAGCGATGAACAAATGGCAGATAGGAAAAGTTATAGTGGTGGGGGCTGTTATGATTTTTGTGCTGCTGCCAGTGGCCAGGCTGGCTGCGTCTCCAATGAGGGTGCAAGTGGTTAATGGCGATGTGCGGGCAGTGCTCTTATCGGCAGCTAAAATGGGGCATTTTAATTTGGTCTTAGATGATGATGTCAAGGGGACAGTGACGCTCAATATGATCGAAGAACCAGAGCGGGTGATGCATCTGGTGGCTTCTGCCAAAGGTTTGATACTATTCCAGGATGGCGAAGATTATATTGTGACCGTTGCCGGCAGATCGGGGAGTTTATCCCATGTGCATTCGTATAAAGTGAAATATGCCAATCCCCATGACTTGGCCAGGGCGATAAATTTATCGCTCTTGAATGAAGGAAAATTTGATTCTGTGTTGAATAAGAACTATAATGATACGAAGAATGAGGCGAATGCTCAAAAGACTGCTGGGCGGGCTGTAAACAGGGCTCTTGTGGATGAGACATCCGGCTCGGTTATTTTTTGTGGAACGGTTTTGGAAGCTCAGGAAGCAGAGGCTGTTTTGCGTAAATTGGATGTTCCGGCAGAACAGGTATCATTAGAAGCAAAAGTAATTGCACTTTCGCGTAGTGCATCAAAGGATTTGGGAGTGGAGTGGCAATGGTCCACACTGCCACAATATCCGGAATACCACAAGACGCGATATAAAAATGGACAGGACGGGGATTATACGGATACGGAAATCCGCCGCCGGTTCAACGGTAGTGAACAGATTCCGGGGATAATCCGTTTTGGGCACGGTCCCGAGGGGATACCCTTTGAATTTTATTTTAGTGCAAAGCTCAATGCTATGATTGCGGATGGTAAAGCCAAAATGCTGGCAAGGCCGAATATTACTACGTTACAGGGGCACGAGGCTATAATCAATATCGGTGGAGAGGTTCCGGTACCGACCCAGTCGGTCACGGAACTATCGACAATAACTACGATGACGTATCGTCAGACTGGTATTATTTTGCGGTGCATTCCGCGGGTCAATACTGGAGGAAAGATAACGGCAGAGGTTCATACCGAGGTTAGTTCGCCGTTGTACGTCAATGATATCAAAGCGTATCGGTTTCAGAAACGAAGTGCAGATACCACTGTACGCCTTAGTGATGGGGAGACTATGGTAATTGGTGGATTGATAGGCAGCGATGAATCCCGGTCGATGAGCAAAGTGCCGTTTATTGGGGATGTTCCTATTTTGGGGAGTTTTTTTCGCAATTATAAGAGGAATCATTCGGAGTCGGAAATCATGATTTTCCTGACTGCGCATATATTGAGGGATTCCGGTAGTATGAAAGATACAGGCCAATGCGACTAGAAAAGGAGAACAGATATGGCGATTAAGATTTTGATTGCAGACGATCATGCCTTGTTGCGGCAGGGGATCAAGCGTGTGCTGAACTTTGAAGATGATCTTGAGGTTATCGGTGAGGCAGAAGACGGACAGGAGACATTGGCGCGTACGCTGATGCTTCAGCCGGATGTACTGTTGTTGGACCTCAACATGCCAGGGCTCAGTGGCTTGGAGGTCGCTCGCCAGCTCAAGCAGGTGGAATGTCCAACCAAAATTGTCGCATTGACGATTCACGATAGTGATAATTACGTATTGGAATTGTTGAAGAATGGTGCGCTGGGCTACCTTCTAAAGGATGTGGAACCAGCGGTGCTGGTCAAGGCTATCCATGTAGTAAATGAGGGCAACGCTTTTGTTTATCCGAAGCTTGCAGAGCGGTTGTTTGGCAGCTTGTCGATTTCGGATGATGTAGAGACAAAGGCTCGGGAAATGTTGGATGAGAGCCGTGGCGAGCGGCTGACTGCCCGTGAGATGGATGTACTGGAGTGCATCGCCAAAGGGTTTTCCAATCAGGATATCGGCAAGGCTTTGGGGCTTAGTGAAAAGACCGTCAAGAACCATTTGACTAGTATTTTCCATAAACTCAAGGTTAATGACCGTACCCAGGCATTGGTTTACGTCTTGAAGAATAAAATCATATCGTTGGATTGAGGATAACACGCAGGATTGAGACTGTGAACGAATCATTCTGTATACAGGAAAGGCCGCGGACTCCAAAACGAGTCAGCGGCCTTTTATAATGAAGGATTTTGCGTATAGAAAAATCTTTCAATCAGCGGTATAATAGTAGAAGCAGTTAAAAAATGAATCTAATTCGTAAATGATATTCATTCAGGAAAGCAGGGGAGCAAATGCTTTATCCATTGAATCTGGATCTGTCCGGTAAATCGTGTGTGGTGATAGGCGGCGGCCAGGTGGCGGAGCGGAAGGTGAAGGGCTTGGTTGCCGCTGGGGCTGTTGTGACAGTTATCGCACCGGCTGTCACGGATACGCTGCAGCGATTGGCGGGGGAACGCCAATTGCGCTGGCAGGCAGGAGCATATGCGTATGGCATGCTGGCACCATATCAGCCGTTATTGGTATTCTGTGCGGCGGATTCGGCCACAGCTAACCGAGAGGCGGCGCGGGAAGCAAAGCAACTCAGGGCGTTAGTCAATGCGGCTGCACAACCGGAGGTGACGGACTTTCAGGTCCCGTCGCGCGTTGTGCGGGGAGATTTGCTGTTGACGGTGTCTACCGGCGGCGACAGTCCGGCTTTTTCATGGCTTTTGCGGAAGCGGCTGGAGCAGGAATATCCCCAGAGTTTTGCGGATTTTTTGCCGCGGCTCAGGGCTTTGCGTGAAGAAATAAAACAGCTGCCGGGAGGCAGTGCAGAGCATCAGCGCCGCTGGCGCAACGCTCTGAATCAGTGTGTGATAGAGTTAGTGAGAGCCGGTCAGCTGGACCGGGCGGAGGAAGAGATACGTAATGGAATTATTGATGCTGGGGCTGAATCATAAAACTGCTCCTGTCGATGTGCGGGAGCGGTTCGCGATTCCCAAACAGGCAATACGGGATGGACTGGCGAACCTCAATGATTATGAAGGCCTTTCGGAGGCCGTGGTCTTATCTACCTGCAATCGCAGTGAGATGTATGCGGTGGTGGACGATATCCGGGAGGATTTGCCGACGCTTCGCCAGTTCCTCTTTGATCTTACGGGGAATGAGGAGAATATCGACGAGTATCTCTACCATCATGAAAATGAGGAATGTATCCGCCATCTGTTTAAGGTGGCGTCTAGCCTTGATTCCTTGGTGCTGGGGGAGGGACAGATCCTGTCGCAGGTAAAGGCAGCTTATGCGTTAGGACGTGAGGCCAGTACGACCAGTACCATCCTCAATACGCTTTTTCACCGAGCCATTGCCTGTGGCAAACGCGTGCGGACCGAAACCCGCATTCAGTATAATTCGGTTTCGATAAGTTATGCAGCGGTGAAGCTGGCCAGTGAAGTGTTGGGGGAATTGACCTTGTCCAACGCACTCATTTTCGGTGCGGGAAAGATGGCCGAACTTACTGCGCAGCATCTGGTTTCCCGAGGGATCAAGAAGATCTATGTGACGAATCGTCATTTGGAAAGAGCCGAGCAGTTGGCAGACCGCTTCAATGGGGAAGCGATTTCCTTTGATGAAGCGATGAAAAAGGCTGTGGATGTGGATGTCATTGTGACTTCTACCGGAGCCCCGCATTATATCATCAAGCCTTGGGAGACGCGCCAGCTTATGACTAAGCGCAAGGGGCGCCAGTTGTTCCTCATCGACATTGCGGTGCCGCGTGATGTGGACCCTGAAGTGGGAGAAATCAAGAATGTCAGTCTCTACAATATCGATGCACTGGAAGAAGTCGTTGATGAGCATGTACAGGAACGGCGGGAAGAAGCGGTTCAGGCACAGAAGATTGTCGAGGAAGAAGTGGCATCGATTGAAGATAAATTCCAATACTTGTCCTTCCGGCCGCTTATGGCCTTGCTTTCCGAACGCTGTGAGCGCATCCGGCAGCGTGAAATCAAGCGGGCTAGTTCGAAGCTTCCCGACCTTACCAAGGAAGAAAAGCGGCAGATTGAGCATATGACCCGTATGATTGTGCGAAAGATTTTGCGCATGCCGATGATGAAATTGAATGCATCGGCCGGGACGCCCCAGGAAGAATTCTATATCGACGCAATGCGTTCGTTATTTAAACTCGATACGATAGGAGAGACAGGGACTCGTGAAGAAAGACACCATCATTAT
>CALYVJ010000032.1 GCA_945494195.1 uncultured Selenomonas sp.
GATGGAAGATTCGGTATTTCTGGCATATGCGAGCATTGTGGATCGCGAATTTGGCATACAGCTGCCGCGGGAGAAAAAAGCGCTCTTAGAATCCCGCATGCAACGGTTATTCCATGAAGGGAAAGAGACTGCCAAATATCGCGATGCTGCAGGCTTTTTGAAAGCACTGAAACAAGATGGCACAGGAAAGCTCTTAAAGGTGCTGGCTGAGGCCATTACCACACACCACACGTTTTTTATGCGTGAGGCAGACCATTTCTGGTTTTACCGGGATACGGTGCTGCCCTGGATAGCATCATCGGTTCAGGACGGCGATATCCGTACCTGGTGTGCGGCTTGTTCCACAGGACAAGAAGCTTATACGCTGGCGATGTTGTTGCAGGATCACTTCGGTTTGCAAGGTTCCCGCTGGGAAAAGACCTTGCTGGCCACTGACCTTTCGACGGAGGTGCTCGAGACAGCCAAAGCGGGTATATACGAGCAGGAATCGCTTGCGGGGATGCCGGATAACTGGCTGCGCGGCTATTTCCATGATGCTGGCAACGGGAAGCTGAAGGTCAATGATGGAATCCGGCAGCAGGTGTTGTTTCGTCCGTTCAATTTGATGACTCCGGGGTTTCCCTTCAAAAAGCCGTTTCATGTTATCTTTTGCCGGAATGTCATGATTTACTTTGATGCACCGGCACGAAACCGGCTGGTGCGGCAGTTTTATGATTACCTCGAGCCGGGTGGGTATCTTTTCGTGGGACATTCAGAAACGGTGGAGCGGCAGGCGGCACCCTTTCAGTATGTGATGCCGTCGGTGTATCGCAAACCATTGGATGCGGTGCCCCGTGAATCACGGCAAAATTTGGCGGGCATATATCAGCGGACCCGGGCAGCGACTGCTGGTATGCAGCATAATCTTCAGCTGGCACGGCAGGCTGTTGGTAAGGATGAAAGAGTTGAGCCGTTAAAGGCAGTGAAACTTATTGCGCTGGGAGCATCCACTGGGGGGACAGAGGCACTCGCCAGCCTTATCCAAGGCCTGCGTCCGCCGCTGCCTCCAATTGTCATTGTTCAGCACATCCCCTATGGCTTTAGCCGTTTGTTTGCGGAACGGCTTAATAATGAATCGGCTTTTACGGCTGCGGAAGCTTTGGATGGCGAGAAGCTGCAGCCCGACCATATCTATGTTGCCCCTGGCGATAGGCAGATGCGGGTGCGGCGCTTGGGCAGTGAGTTTTTTGTTTGTTGCCGTGGAACGGAGCAGGTGAGCGGGCATTGCCCCTCTGTCGATGTGCTGTTTGATTCTGTGGCAGAGGCGGCAGGTGCTGAGGCACTGGGAGTGATCCTCACGGGGATGGGGAGTGATGGTGCCGAGGGGTTGTTAAAGATGCGGCAGAAGGGGGCGCGTACCTTGGGACAGGATGAAGCAACCAGTGTCGTTTATGGTATGCCGCGGGCAGCTTTTGAGTGGGGCGCTGTCATGCGTCAGCTGCCGCTTCCGGCAATGGCCGGGTGCATTATGAGTTTGGCACATCAGCAGGGTTCTGTTGGGAAGGATGAAAGCGATGGGCAATGAAGTGCAAGGGCAGATACCCGATTCCGTTTTGCGTGGCCTGTTAGGAAACCTGGGGGACGGGCTGATTCTGACGGATTTGGACGAGCATGTCACGTATATCAATAAAATGGCAAAACGCATTTTGGGTTGTGAAGAAAAACAGGTGATTGGCTGTGCCTTTCGAGAACTGTGCCCACTGGTGAATTTAAAGACAGGACGCAGCTTTGATGGCCCGTTGAAGGTAGCATTAGCTGAGAAGCGCTCGGTGGGACTGGCGCGCAATATCGGTATCTTTCGTGGGGAGCAGCAGGAGCCAATCTTTTTGTCGGCAACCTGTTCGCCACTTCATTTGGATGAAGGGGAGATCGTAGGCTGCGCAGTTATTCTTCGCAACGTGACGCATCTTCGCTGGTTGGAGGGTTGTATTGAGGCAGACCGTGTCTACATGCGGACGGTGTTTTCGGCTGCACAGGTAGGCTTGTGTGTCCTCGATGAAAAGGGGGCCATTATCGATATTAACGATGCTGGCCTTGAAACTATGGAGACGACTTATAAGGAATCGGTGGGGAAACAGTTTGGCGATGCCTTTCGCTGTGAAAATAGCATTGAGGGGGGATGCGGGTATGGTCAATACTGTGCAACCTGCCCGATTCGGCATCAGATAGAAACTGCGATTGCTACGGAAGGGTATACAAGCCAGATTACCGCAGCGATGCACAGCATTCGACGCAGGGAGAAAATATGGCTGCGGATGTTTTTTTCTCAGGCTTGGTCGGAGGAAATCGGCAAGCAGACGATTGTCACTATGATTGACGTCTCACAGCGCAAAAAAAGGGAGGATGCTTTGGAAGAGGCCTGGGAGCGGGCTGAGGCAGCCAGCCGGACGAAGAGTCAGTTTCTGGCCAATATGAGTCATGAAATCCGCACGCCTATCAATGGGATGAATGGCATGATTGATTTGACGCTGCATACGGATCTTACGGAAGAACAGCGGGAAAATCTCATGAGTGCCAAGCAGTGTTCGGAGGATTTATTGCGGATCATCAACGACATTCTCGATTTTTCGAAGCTTGACTGCGGGAAGATGGAGCTTGAATCCTTGGATTTTGACCTTCACAAGACTATGCGGCGGGTATGTACCATTCATCGCAAGGTGGCCAAGGGCAAGGGGCTGTTTTTCCGCTTGCCGGATTTGCGAGGAATTCCGCAGTTTATTACGGGGGACCCGATGCGGTTTCGCCAGATTATGCATAATTTGCTGACCAATGCGGTGAAATTCACCGGTGAAGGTGGTGTGGCCGTGGAGGTGACTAAGAATTTCCGCGAAGAGAGGCCGGTGCTCAATATCGCTGTGCATGATACGGGAATTGGTATGTCCTTTGAGGAACAGAAGAAATTATTTCAGCCCTTTAGCCAGGGGGATGGTTCTACGACAAGAAAATTTGGTGGGACTGGGCTGGGCCTTATGATCGTAAAGGAACTTGTCGAAGCCATGGGCGGTGAAATCAGCGTGCATTCGGCTCCACTTTGTGGTAGCAATTTTACGTTCTGGATTCCGCTTTATGAAGCCGATGGGGAAGATGAAGAGAGTCAGGAGCGTTCGGTATTCATCAATGACCGCTGGAACGATGGAGAAAAACAAGAGGCAACAGCAAAGGAGGAAGAGACGGATATCAGCGATATTGCAAATTTGCTTGCCTATTGCGAACAGCGTCTCGATGAAGATGGAGGGGATGCGTCATGAAAATATTGATTGCGGAGGATGACCGGCTCAGCCGGATTTTCCTCAAGAAGTTCTTGGGGAACCGTGGGGACTGTGATGTGGCGGTAGATGGCATGGAAGCATTGGACCTGTTCATGGATGCGATAAAGGACAAGAAACCCTATGATTTACTATGTCTTGATATTATGATGCCCCGTATTGATGGACTTAAATTATTAAAGGCCATCCGGGTGCTGGAAAAACAGCATCAGTTGCAGCATACCTATATCATTATGATGACGGCACTGGCGGATGTAGAATACGTCGACCAGGCACTGGAGTTGGGGTGTGATGCCTATGCAGCTAAGCCAATCGATACCGATAAAGTGACTTTGGTTATGAAGAATCTGGGCTTGATAAAAGAATAGTGGATGCGAAAGAGCTTTTCTTTAGGGAAAGGCTCTTTTTTACTGGATAATGCCTTGTGGCTATGATAAAATGAAATTATCTTGAATTGTGCATCAAATGAGAATCTGATAGAGAATAGAGATAAGATTCTTGGCACAACGGAAATAAACTGAATGAAGCTATTGCAAGTCAGGGGTAGCGTGTATGGGGGGCTATTGATGGAGTTTCGGCAATTAGAGTATTTTTGTACCATCAGTGAGTTGGAGAACTTTACGCGGACAGCTGAGGCGCTGCATGTGTCCCAGCCATCAGTCACCAAAGCCATCAAGGCGTTAGAGGCAGAACTTGGGGTGATGCTCATTAACCGTAGCCAGAAGCATGTAAGCCTTACCGAGCAGGGGAAGGTGTTTCTGCTTCATGCGCAGCGCATCATGCAGGACGCATCGTTTGCGAAGAAGGATATGATGCGGTACCGTTCGGATCGGCAGGACATCATTCATTTTGGCATGCCGCCGATGGTGGAAGGGTATCTTTTCCCGGATTTTTTTATGAAATTCAAGGAGCAGGTGCCCGATGTCATGCTGGATGTGCAGGAGTTCAGCGACTCGGATGAAGTGCGTCAACGGGCGGAAAACGGGGAGCTGGATTTTGGCATTGTCATGGGCAGTGATGAGGAGCATCCGGAACATGCCATGCCGCTTATGCAGGATATTATGGTGCTCTGTCTGCCGCCAGAACATCCGCTGGCAGAAGAGCCGTCGGTATCTTTTGCGGAACTTCGCCATGAGAAATTCATCATGCAGCAGCCCAATACCTATCAGTATCGTCAGATTATGGACCATTGTGGGGAGTATGGCTACGTGCCGGATATTGTCCTGTGCACGTCGCAGCTCAAGACTATCAAGCAATTGGTGGCCAATGGCAGTGGGATTTCGGTGCTGCCCAATTTTGTAACCCAGATGGAAAGCATCTTTGTGCGCAGGCCGTTATCGCCAGTCATGGGGGTGCAGGCGTCGCTGTTCTGGGGAGAGAACAAAAATTTATCGCGGGCCGATACGCGGTTCATGCAGTTTATGAAGGAATATACGGATACGCCGGATTTCCAGCAGCATTTCCGGCATTGTTGAAGAGGCAGGTTAGATTGTGCAATTAAAACGTCTTGAGGCATACGGATTTAAATCCTTTGCGGATAAGATAACGATAGATTTTGACAAGGGTATTACGGCAATCGTGGGGCCGAATGGTTCGGGCAAGAGCAATATCACCGATGCAATCCGTTGGGTTCTCGGTGAGCAGAATGTCCGCAATCTGCGTGGAATCAAGGCGGAAGATATCATCTTCACAGGTTCGGCATCGCGTAAGGCTTTGGGGGTGGCTGAAGTATCCTTGTTTTTTGCCAACGATGGCACGCTGCCGGTAGACTTTCGGGAAGTTGTGGTCACGCGTCGGCTTTACCGCAGTGGCGAGAGTGAATTCTATATCAACCGTTCCCGTTGCCGTTTGAAGGATATCTATAATCTTTTCGCCGATACGGGCATTGGGCACGATGGCATGAGCATCATCGGTCAGAACCGTATCGACGACATCTTGAACAGCCGCCCAGAGGAACGCCGGGCCTTCTTCGAGGAAACCGCGGGCATTACGAAGTACCGCAATCGTAAGCGGGAGTCGGTGCGTAAGCTTACGGATACGGAAAACAACCTGATTCGCGTACAGGACATCATAAACGAAATCGAGAATCAGTTAGAACCGCTGGCGCGCCATGCGGAGAAGACCTGCGTGTTCAATGAACTCGATGAAGAGTACCGGAAATGCAAGCTGACAAAGCTTTCCCAGGATTATGCCCGGGAAGGTCAACGCAAAACGGATAATGATAGCAAACTGGCTGAGGCTCGTGATGCGGCAGTAGCGGCGGAAACGAGAGTCAAAGCAGTAGCGGCCCGGAAAGAGCAGCTGGGCAAGGAAATCATTGATTTTGAGCAGCAGCTCAAGGTACAGGCTGAAAAGAACGAAGCCATCCGGCAAAAAATTGAGGCAGCTTCGACGGAGATGGCAGCGCTGCAGGAGCGGCAGGAGCAAAGTGACGCGGCGAAAGCGCGAATCCTTGCCCGTCGGCAAGAGCTAAACCATGAGGTGGCTCAGGCTGTAGCTGATATGGCTAAGCTTTCGGAAAAAGAAGCTCAGCAGAAAAAGGATTTGGCACTGGCTGACAATTTGCTGAATCAGGAAAAGGAGAAAGCAAAGCGTATTGCAGACCGCATCCGCGAACAGAAAGAAGTCGATAAAAGTGCTTCCGAGAACCGGGAGAAAGCCCAGGCAATCCTTACCCAGAAGCAGCAGGAACTGGCCCTTATCGAGCGTGATATCGAGAACGGCAGTGGTGACCAGGAAGCCCGTCAGGCAAGCCTTTTGGAAGCCCGCCAGGAACTTGAGCGGCTGGAGAATCTGCAGGAGAAACTCGCGGCGGAAATCTGCCAGCAGGACGAGGAAATAAAGGCACGGGTAGCAGAGCAGCAGCAGGCCCAGACTGCCCAGCGGGAGGCGGCCCAGAAGATGGCTGCTTGCCAGCAGCGCTACAATGAGACAAGCCAGCAGGTAAAATCGGCGGAAAGCAAGCTCCAGTTCCTCGCGCGCATGCAGCAGGATTACGAGGGGTTTGGCAAGGCTGCCAAGGCGGTGCTAAAAAGCCGGGAGAACTGGCGCAGCGGCATAGCCGGTGCTGTAGCTGAGCTTATCGATGTACCGCGCGGCTATGTGACGGCACTGGAAATCGCCCTGGGAGGCAATTTGCAAAATATCGTCACCGAGGATACCGATACGGCCAAGACGGCCATTGCCTATCTGAAGCGGGAACGGCAGGGTCGTGTGACGTTTTTGCCACTGTCCACCATCGTATCCCGGCCGCCAAAAGATATCGCCTTTTCAGCTAATGAAGGCGTGATTGGCTGGGCCAGCGAACTGGTAAAGACGGAGGATAAGTTCCGCAAGATTGTGGACTTTCTGTTGTCGCGGACGCTGGTTGTGGATACACTGGATAACGGCCTCAAGCTGGCGAAAAAGCACAACTACAAACTTCGCATCGTCACCAAGGAGGGGGAACTGCTGAATCCGGGAGGTTCTCTCTCGGGGGGCAGCCGGCAGCATCAGGAGTCCAGTTTCCTCACCCGCAGCGGCGAGATTGAAGAACCCAAAGAAAAGCTGGCGGGCGGGAAAAAATTGCTCGAAACGCTCATTGCGGAGCGGAAGTCTGCGGAACAGGCCCAGGCGGAAGCCGCCAAACGGCAGGATGAAGCGATGGAGGCACTCCATGAAGCTAATGTCCATCGCGCCGAGCTTCGCGTGAGCCGGGAGCGTCTGGCTGAAAACTTGACCGGTCAAACCTTGACGGTCAAAGAACTTGAAGAGGCTGCGGAACAAATCAAAGCAACCTTTGCCAAGATTCAGGAAAAGCGTACGCTGGCAGCTCGAGCAGTGGCAACTGCCCAGCGTGAGTTCGATGACGCAGAACATGCAGCAGAAGATGCAGCTATTGAACTGGAAGACTTGGAACAGGATGCGGACGATTTGTCCGAGTACATCCAGAAGCGCGAAGTCAACCGGGCGGTATTGGAGCAGGAGGCCCTGCGCTCACGAGAGCATTTGCTTTTGAGAACCCGTGACAAGGAACGTAGTGAGCAATCCTTGCGCGACAACGAAGCCGAGGAAAAACAACTGGTGGCAGGCCTGGAAGAAAGTGTTACTCGTCTGGAAGTCATCCGCGGGCAGAATGCAAACTGGCAGAACCTATTTGCCGAGGGACAGGCGGCCCATGATAAGCTCTATGCCCAACGCATGACGAAGCTTACGGAGAGCCAGCAGACGGACAAGGATTCCCACGAGGCGGCGAGAAAGCTCAATCAGGCACAGGAACATGTCCACAAGCTGGAAATTGTCGAGACGAAACTCCAGCTGGCCTTGGAAGAATGGCAGGAGACTATCCTTTCTGAATACGGCTTGACGCCGGAGCGAGCTGCCGAAGAGGTCTTGGATATGGAACCGCCAGCGGTGCATCATCGCATGAAGGAATTAGAGCGTAAGATAAAAGAACTGGGCCCGGTCAACCCCAATGCCCTGGAAGAATATGAGGAACAGCAAAAACGCCATGACTTCATGGAGGGGCAGGCAAAAGACCTTATTGAGGCCAAGGAAAATCTAGAACATATCATCGCCGATATGGATGAAGCGATGATCAAACAGTTCAAAGAAGCCTTTGCCCAGATTCAGGTTTACTTTGCCGATATCTTTGTACGCCTCTTTGGCGGCGGCAAGGCCGAGTTGAAGCTTTTGGATGAACACGATGTGTTAAACACGGGTGTCGATATCCTGGTGACCCTGCCCCAGAAGAAGCGGCAGAACCTTTCGGCCCTGTCGGGCGGTGAGCGCGCGCTGACTGTCATTGCGCTGTTGTTCTCGTTCTTGCGCTATCGTCCATCGCCGTTCTCGGTACTGGACGAAATCGATGCGCCGCTTGATGAAGCAAACGTCGTTCGTTTCGGTTCGTTCCTGCGGGAATTTGCCGAAAATACGCAGTTCATCGTCGTAACGCATCGTAAGGGTACGATGAAATCGGTGGACACCATGTATGGCGTCACCATTGAAGATGAGGGTGTATCCAAGATCCTGTCCGTCAAACTGGATGATATAGAATAAACGGAGGCAATCCATGGGATTTTTTGATAAACTGAAAAAAGGTTTGAACAAGACGCGGGAAAACCTGACCAATAAGATTGAAAAGCTCGTCATCGGCTATGCGGATATCGATGAGGACTTTTTGGAAGAGCTGGAAGAAACGCTGATTATGGCTGACGTAGGAGTGCAGACTACCGATACGTTGATGACGGCGGTTCGCAAGGGAATCAAGAAAAAGGAAATCAATACGCCGGAGGATTTGAAACCCTTCCTGCAGAAAACGATTGTTGATATTCTTAATCGTGGGGAGAACACGACGCGCAAGGCATCCGAAGGCCCAACGGTCCTGCTCGTAATTGGTGTCAATGGCGCCGGTAAGACGACGACAATTGGTAAGCTCAGTGCCTACTACAAGGAACAAGGCAAATCGGTTATGCTGGCTGCTGCCGATACTTTCCGGGCGGCCGCTATCGACCAGCTGGAAGTCTGGGGACAGCGCACCGGCGTTCCGGTAATCAAGCACGAAGAAGGATCTGACCCGGCAGCGGTGGCCTTTGATGCGGTAAAAGCAGCCAAAGCGCGCGGCATCGACATGCTGATTATCGACACCGCTGGCCGTTTGCAGACGAAATCCAACCTCATGCAGGAGCTCGAGAAAATCAATCGCGTCATCGGCCGCGAGATTCCAGGCGCGCCGCATGAGACGCTGCTCGTACTCGATGCCACGACGGGGCAGAACGCCATCAGTCAGGCCGAGCTCTTCACCAAGGCCGCACCGATTTCCGGTGTCGTTCTGACGAAACTCGACGGCACGGCCAAGGGCGGCGTGGTTATCGGCATCAAAAACCAGCTTTCCCTGCCAGTCAAATGGATTGGCGTTGGCGAAGGTGTCGAAGATCTGCGCCCATTCAACGCCGACGATTTTGCCAAGGCATTGTTCGAAGGCTAAAATTAAGGGACAGAAAAAGGAAAAGCGTTCGATGGGAAGTCTAGCATCGGACGTTTTTTATGTATTGGCAGAGCAGGAGAAAAGATATGTTAATTGGCGAAGAAAGAAATAAAGTAGATCAGATATGGGATACCTTTTGGACGGGCGGCCTTACCAATCCGCTGCTGGTGATTGAGCAGTTTACGTATTTGCTATTCATCAAGCAGCTCGATGATATCGAGACAGAGAACGAAGCCAATGCGGCGCTGTTGGGCTTTGAGAACGAGGAGAAAATCTTTGGCCCGGACCAGCAGAACTATCGGTGGAGCAAGTTCAAGAACTTGGCTCCGGCAGTTCAATTTCAGCTTATGCAGGAGGAAATCTTTCCCTTTATCAAGAATCTGCACCCCGATGATGATGCGTCCTATACGCGCTTTATGAAGGATGCTACCTTCCAGATTTCTGCGCCGGATAAGCTGGCCAAAATCATCGAGGGTATCGATAAGCTGGAACTGGATGAGGAGGACAGCAAGGGCGACCTGTACGAGTATATGCTGTCGAAGCTGGCATCTTCTAAAATCAACGGTCAGTTCCGTACGCCGCGCCATATCATCGAGATGATGGTGGAGATGGCGGCACCGCAGCCAACCGACACCATTGTCGATCCGGCGATGGGCACGGCAGGATTTCTGGTGGCGGCAGAAGAATTTATCCGGAAACATCACGGGGATATGCTACTGGATGATGTGCAGGCCAAGCATTTCAATACGACCATGTTCCATGGTTTTGATACCGACCCCACCATGCTGCGCATCGGCACGATGAATATGATGCTCCATGGCGTACAAAATCCCAGCATCGACTATAAAGACAGCCTTTCCAAGCATAATCCCGATAAGGAACGCTATACGCTCGTTCTGGCAAATCCTCCGTTCAAGGGTTCTCTCGACAATGAGACGGTGGAAGAAAGCCTGTTGCGCGTCACTAAGACGAAGAAGACGGAACTGCTTTTCCTTGCCTTGTTCCTGCGCATTCTGAAATTGGGCGGCAGAGCGGCTGTTATCGTCCCCGATGGCGTGCTCTTTGGTTCGTCGAAAGCCCATAAGGCGATTCGTAAAGAATTGGTCGATAACAATAAATTGACGGCCGTAATCTCTATGCCCAGCGGTGTGTTCAAGCCCTATGCAGGGGTATCAACGGCCATACTTTTCTTCACCAAGACAAATGCAGGCGGCACGGACAAAGTTTGGTTCTACGACATGCAGGCCGACGGCTATAGCCTTGACGACAAGCGGCAGGAGATCCCCGAAAACGATATCCCCGACATCATCGCCCGCTTCAAGAATCTGGAACAGGAAGAAGGCCGCAAACGTACAGAGCAAAGCTTCTTTGTGCCAGTGGAGGAAATCCAGCAGAATGGATATGACTTGTCAATTAATAAGTATAAGGAAATTGAGTATGAGCCAGTGGAGTATCCTAGCACGTTGGAACTGATGACGAAGTTGGATGAGCTGAATATGGAATTTAGTAATGATATGGAAAAATTACGCGAACTGCTGGGAGAAGGCTAGAATCCGCTGTAGTCTTGCGTAATTCAGGAAAAAATTGTATAATACAAGTAAGGAATGGTGTGCCGACACCTTAAAAATCCCAAATGAATGCTGGACGTAAGGGCCAGTGATGTCGGGGAGCGACGGTAAAACTCCAAACAAATGTCAGACGTAAGGGCTGATGATGTCGGGGGACGACAGAAAAATCGGCAGGTTCGAGGCCATCAGATTGATGGCCTCATTTATTTATATAGAGGTGTTATTTTGGGAATAA
>CALYVJ010000033.1 GCA_945494195.1 uncultured Selenomonas sp.
TGACCGTGATTGAGGTCAAAGAAAACGGGGCTATCCGCACGAAAATGCTTTCGTGCGACAGCCCCTTTTCGTTGATGGGCAGTTTTTACCACGCCATATTCAGCAGATTCCCAATCATGTTGTACTGCACGTTGGCAGTCAGGACTTTCGGGTTGGTGTAGGCTGATGCAAGGTTCAGCGCACTTCCGAGCATGGTCTTCATCGAAGGGAAGGCCTTGTCCTGCTGGGCAAGGGCAAAATCGGCATGATGGCTTGCTTTGCCAGCAAGACCGTTTTTACTCAAGGCGTTTTCGACGCGGCTGCCATTTTCGGTAAGAGCTTTGGCAAGTTTGTCTTCATCGACAGATAGTTCGCCAGTCTTGCTGTCCACGTTAATTCCAACCTGTTTGTAGATGTCGGAACGGTAGGTGGTATCCGCAAAAGTGTTGGCGATGGATTTCATGCGTTTGCTCACACTGCTGTAATCGTTCGTAGTTCCCAGGGCATCGTTGTAGTCGGATACAAGCTGCTTGATGTCTTTGATGGCACCTTTCAGTGCATCGCTGTACGTTTTCGTACCATCTTCGGCAGTTTTGATGTCATCCTGGCTGAACTTCGAAGTGTCCAGTTTTGCAACATTATCAGCGGAGCTTTTCAGGTCACTCATGGTGGCCGAAAATTCCGTCTGGTAGACCTTCCGCGCTTCGTTGTACGAGTTGACCAGCTCCGTGGCACTGGAGCTTATGCCGTAAATCGTACTGAGACCCGAAAGACTTGACGAAGAGCTGGCAGAAGCCGTGTAGCTTGACCAAAGATTCGTCAGGGAATCCTGGGCGGCATGGGTTTTCTTCTGCGGACTGTAGGCAGAGGAAAATGCGGACACGAGATTGCTGTTGGCCGATGTGGTGCTGGCAGTGTTACCTGAAGCCATTTTATACATGGTGTAGGTGTTGTTAGCCAGCGAAGAAATCGTGGTCATGGTAAAACCTCCTTTCATCAAGAATGTGGGGAGAAAATATTATCCCTAATGGTATATCGATGGTTTGTGATGAAAAGATAAGAGGATTTTTAAAATGATGAAATTTTCTGTCTTTACGGTTCCCTCGTGAATTATACGGATAAGCTATGTTTATAAAGGGGAATAAAACCAATAAATTTTAAACAAGGATTGTGTTTTCAGAAAATAGTTACTTTGGGAAAATCTGGTGGAAATTGTTTTACTTATAGGGACAAAACGTGTAGAATAATAACTGTCAGAGGGATTGTTCCCTCAATTAGTTCAGGCCGTGAACAGGGTGCCACAGCGACACCGGGAAACCGGTGGCAGCCTGTTTGATAGTAATATGGAGTAAAAAGAATAGGTGGGGATTTACAACATGTTAAAGAAGACGAAAATCATCTGCACGCAGGGACCATCCACGGAGAAACCGGGCGTTATCGATGCGCTGATTGAGAATGGTATGAACCTGGCTCGTTTCAACTTCTCTCATGGTGATCATGAGGAGCATCTGAACCGTATCAACATGGTACGCGAGGCTGCTAAGAAGGCTGGCAAGGTTATCTCCCTCGTTCTGGATACGAAAGGTCCGGAGATGCGTCTGGGCGAGTTCAAAGACGGTAAAGTCATGCTCGAGAAGGGCAACAAATTCACGCTGACGTATGAGGATATTCCGGGCGATGAGACTCATGTTTCCGTTAACCACAAGGGGCTTTATACGGAAGTAAAACCGGGCGACACGCTGCTGCTGTCCGATGGTCTCGTAGCACTCAAAGTCGATGAGATCAAAGGCAAAGATATCGTTACGACGATTCAGAACAGTGGTAAAATGAGCACGCGTAAGCGCGTTGCTGCACCGGGCGTATCCCTGGGCCTGCCGCCGATTTCCGAGCAGGATGAGAAGGATATTATCTTCGGCTGTGAGCAGGATATGGATTTCGTTGCCGCTTCCTTCATTCAGCGTCCGGCTGACGTTCTGGCTATTCGCAAGCTCATCGAAGAGCATAACGGCCACATGGAAATCATCCCGAAAATCGAGAACCTTGAAGGTGTCAAGAACTTCGACGAGATTCTGGAAGTTTCCGATGGTATCATGGTTGCCCGCGGTGACCTGGGTGTTGAGGTTCCGGCTGAGGATGTTCCGCTGATTCAGAAAGAAATCATCCGCAAGTGCAACAAGGCTGGCAAACCGGTTATCGTTGCTACGCAGATGCTCGATTCCATGGAGCGCAACCCGCGTCCGACCCGTGCAGAGGTTTCCGATGTTGGTAACGCTATCCTCGATGGTACGGATGCCATCATGCTGTCCGGTGAGACGGCTTCCGGTGACTACCCGGTTGAGGCAGTTGCTACGATGAACCGCATCGCTTGCCGTATCGAGTCCGCTCTGGAATACAAAGACCTCTTCATCGAGCGCGGCTTCGAGCATCTCCAGTCCCGTACGCGTGCAGTCGCTCATGCTACGGTACAGATGGCTTATGAGCTCGATGCTCCGGCAATCATCACGCCGACCGAGAGCGGTTACACGACGAAAGTCGTATCCAAGTATCGCCCGAAAGCAGCTATCGTTGCTTACACGCCGAGCGAGAAAGTTGTCCGTCAGCTGAACCTGCGTTGGGGTGTATATCCGATCTTGGGTTCCGAGTGGAACGATGTTGACGAGATGCTCAGCAACGCTACCTCCGCCGCTGTTAAGAAGGAGTACGTAAAACGCGGCGACACGACGATCGTTACTTCTGGTATCAAAGTTGACAGCAGCGCTACTGTTGGCAAGAACACGAACTCCATCCGTGTTTACGCTATCTGATCATTTCATCAGGCTTTTCAAGAGCTTCCTTGAGGGGAAGCTCTTTTGTTTTTGTCGGCTTTTTCTTGCGGAGGGGAGCTACTCTATGGTAGAATGATAGGGAAACTGTAATTAAAGGGAGGCTTACATACATGTTGCTTACCGTTTTGATGATATTAGATGCATTGGTAGCAATTATCCTCATCGCGTCGGTGCTTGGGCAAGAGGCAAAATCCTCGGGCATGGGCGGTATGGGCGGCGGTGCGGATACCGTATTTTCGAGCAAGGCTCGTGGTATGGATGCATTGCTGGCACGCGTGACCGTGGTCTTTGCGATTCTGTTCGCGGTAATCACGATTGTAATTGCTCGCATGAGCAACTAATACGAGAAAGCGTTCCCTGTTCTGCAGTATCAGAGCGGGGTTTTTTCTTTATGGATTCGAGGGGGCGAGAGGATGATTTTGCCAGGGGCGGAACCTTTTTTCCTGCCGGGAGGGCCGAAAGGGGTTTTGCTGATTCATGGCTTTACGGGACTTCCAGCAGAGCTTTTGCTCATGGGGCAGCATCTGCATAAACTTGGGTTTACGGTGCTTGGGGTTCGGTTGGCTGGGCACGGAACCACGGTGGAGGACATGAGCCACATGACCTGGGAAGATTGGATGGATTCGGTACGGGATGGCTATGCTGTGCTGTCTGGGTTCTGTGAATCCATCGATGTTATCGGGCATTCCATGGGAGGACTGTTTTCTTTGCTGCTGTCAACGGAGGAGAAAGTCCGCAAAGTGGTGACGATGGCAGCTCCCATCCAGATTGCCGAAGAGCGTGGCATTGAGTTTTTGCCCCCGCGGGAAGCTTGTAACAATCAGTTCATTCCCAAGGCCCGGCGACGGCTCAAAGGGGTTCCCGAAGCGGTCAATAAGACCTATCGCAAGATGCCCCTCATTGGGGTCCATGAGTTGGTGGATGTGATTGAGGCCACAAAGGGCTGCATTGATAAGGTTTTCGCACCTGTGCTTATCATGCATAGCCACGACGACCATACGGCGGCTCCGTCCAGTGCGGGGTATATATACGAACACGTCAAAAGTGAAGACCGCCGTATTTTTTGGCTGGAAAAGTCCGGCCATCTTCTGCCGGTGGCGGCAGAGCGCGAAAAAGTTTTTGCCGAGGCAGCGGCTTTCCTGCAGTCATCTGACGCGTAAGGGATGACGGGGAAGCGAGAGTGAAGTGCCGCGCGGGCGCTTTAGGAAAAGGGAGAAAAAGAAAGTATATGGATTTAAAAGAACGAATTATTGCGTATATGCGTGAAGATGCCTATAAACCATTGCTGGCCGAGGATTTGGCTGAGGAAATGAACCTCACTTCGGAGGAACTGGTGCAGTTTGAACAGGCACTGGAGGAACTGGAGCAGGAAGGCGCCATTATCAAGAACCGCAGCGATCTCTACGGTGTGCCGAGCCGCATGCATCTAGTGGTGGGGCGTATCTCGATGACGGCCAAGGACTTTGGTTTCATCATCCCGGATGTACGCGAATCGGAAGAGGAAACGGACGTATTCGTGCCGGGACCGGGGATTGGTTCTGCGATGCACGGCGACCGGGTGGTGGCACGGGTCACGCCGTCGGAACAGCCGGGCCGTTCGCGGGAGGGTGAGATTGTCCGCATCCTCGAGCGGGCCAATGAGAAAATCGTTGGTACCTTTGAGAGCAGCAAGACTTTTGGTTTTGTGACACCGGATAATACGAAGCTCACCCAGGATATTTTTGTGCCAAAGAAGTTTTTCCATGGTGCGAAAACTGGCAGCAAGGTTGTCGTCAAGATTACGAAGTGGCCGGATGGACGGCGCAGTGCTGAGGGCGATGTAATCGAGGTGTTAGGTAAAGTCGGCGAGCCTGGGGTCGATGTTCTGTCGGTTATGCGCCAGTATGAGCTGTTGGAGACCTTCCCCGAGGATGTTCAGGCGGCAGCCGATGCGGTGGAGCAGGAGCCGTCGCCAGAGGAATACCGTGGCCGGGCTGACCGTCGTGATTTTCCCATTGTGACGGTGGATGGCGAGGATTCCAAGGATTTGGACGATGGTGTTTATGCCCGCAAGAATGAGGATGGTTCCTTTTTCCTTGGCGTCTATATTGCCGATGTCAGCTGGTATGTCCGGGAGAATCAGCCCCTTGATCGTGAGGCTTATGCCCGTGGTACGAGTGTCTATCTGGTTGACCGGGTTATTCCCATGCTCCCGAAGGAACTTTCCAATGGTATTTGCAGCCTTAATGCAGGCGTCGACCGCCTGTCGATGGCCTGTGAGATGCAGATTTCCCCCGAGGGTGAAATTACCAGCTATGAAATTCTGCCGACGGTTATCCATGTATACCGCCGTTTGACTTATAACATCGTCAACAAAGTATTGGTCAACAAGGAAGAACCCTTCCTGTCGGATAATCACGACATCCATTCGATGCTCACGACGTTGGCGGAACTGCGCAACGTCTTGAAGGCAAAGCGCCATCGCCGTGGTTCTATTGACTTTGACCTGCCCGAGGTAAAGGTCAAGCTCGATGAAAAGGGCCATCCGGTGGCTTTGATAAAACGCGAAGGTTCCCTGGCTGAGTCGATTATCGAGGAATGCATGCTGGCAGCTAATGAGACGGTGGCCCGTCACATGGATACGAAAAATCTGCCCTTTATGTACCGCGTGCATGAGCAGCCGACCACGGAAAAAATCGAGCGGCTCAACAATCTGCTGGGTGCCTTCGGCTTGTTCGTCCGTCAGGACGAGGCGGGGCAGATTAAGCCCATGGATGTCCAGAAAGTCCTCGAAAAGGTCGAAGGCCGCCCCGAGGAGCGCATCATCAGCACGGTAGCCCTGCGTTCTATGCAGCAGGCACGATACTCAGAGCTGAGCCTGGGGCATTTCGGTTTGGCAGCCCGCTATTACACGCATTTCACATCGCCAATCCGCCGCTACCCGGATCTCATCGTTCACCGGCTGCTGCGGGAGACTTTTGCTACGGGCACGCTTCCAGCAGCCCGTCAGGCAAAACTCAAGTCGGTCCTGCCAGAGACGGCAGATCATGCTTCTCAGCGTGAGCGCATTGCCATCGAGGCCGAACGCGAGACTACCGATATGAAAAAGATTGAGTATATGGCGCAGTTCGTCGGGGAAGAATTCTCCGGCGTCATCAGTGGCGTGACGGCCTTTGGCATCTTTGTGGAGATTGATAATGGTGTCGAGGGGCTGGTTCATGTTTCTACGATGGTCAACGACTATTACGAATATGTTGAGGAACAGTTTGCCATGGTGGGGGAACGCAGCCAGGCGAAATACCGCCTCGGCGATGAGGTTGAAGTGGTGCTGGTGCGTGCCAGCGTCGAGGAACGCAACCTTGACTTTGTGCTGAAAGACAATGGGGCCTATGACCCAGAGGCCATGAAAAATGCCCTCCGGGGTGGCCGCAATACTGGCAAGGGCAAGGAAAAAGGCAGCAAGAACGGCAAGAAGAACAAAAAAGATAAGAATAACGGCAAAAAAGATACCCAAAACACCGATAAACGCGGTGGCCGCAAGGATAAGAAAAAAGTGGCGGCTGAGGATATCATTGCTGAGGCTATGGTAACTGATCTGGAGGCCGAAAAGCCCAAGAAAAAATCTCGCGGCTCCCGGGGCAAGAAACGCGGTGCCTCTGGCGAAAAGCTGCCGAAGCAGGAAAATCCGCAGCCGAAGAAAAAGGAGCGCAAGCGTCCTGAAAAGGCTGCCCGTCCCCAGGAAAAGAGCGGTGACCGCAGCCGCAACCGCGACGAGCGGCGTGGCGGCAAAGAGGGGGACTACCATCGCGTCTATGTGACGGGGCTCAACAGTGCCGTTTGGCCGGACCCGCCGGGGTATCATGAGCGCAAAATGCGGGAAGAGGCCCGTCAGGAGAAAGAGAAGGCAAAAAAGGCACCGAAACGCCGTCCGCGTCCCCATCGCAAGACCGAAGGCGGTACGGCCAACAGCAAATAATCAGTATTCCCATAGGGAAGTAAGGTGATAATCATTGGGTAAGCAGAATAGCTCTATCAAGATTGCCTGTGAGAACCGCAAGGCCCGTCATGACTATTTCATTCATGAGACTTTTGAGACGGGGCTGGCACTGCAAGGGACTGAGGTCAAGTCCCTGCGGGCTGGCAAGGCAAATCTCAAGGACAGTTATGCAGTTATCAAGAATAACGAGATATTCGTTGAACATATGCATATCAGCCCGTATGAGCAGGGAAATATCTTCAATCATGACCCGCTTCGCACCAGAAAACTGTTGATGCACAAGGCGGAAATCATCAAACTCTTCAGCAAGACCCGGGAAAAGGGCTATACGCTGGTACCGCTTAAAGTGTATTTCAAGCACGGCAAGGCCAAATTGGAGTTGGCCCTGGCAAGCGGCAAACACAATTACGATAAGCGTCAGGACCTGCAGGCTAAGGCGGCAAAACGCGATGTAGAACGTGCATTGAAAGAACGTCAGCGGTTTTGACGAGAAGACGAGGAACATGGCTCCTCGTCTTTTTATTTTTGTAATGTTGTAAAGGGATAAGGGAAAATGCTATAATGGGAAGGTATTCTTTTTATTTGGAGATGAATGTATGAGTGAACCGACGAAAATGAAACGTGGTCTCAAAAATCGTCACCTGCAGATGATAGCGCTGGGCGGCGCTATTGGCACGGGGCTTTTTTATGGGTCGACGTCGACGATTGCCCTAGCGGGACCTGCGGTTATGCTGGCTTATTTGCTGGGGGGTATCGTTATCTTTTTTATCATGCGCATGTTGGGAGAGATGGCCGTTGATGAACCGGTTTCGGGCTCCTTTAGCCATTATGCCACGAAATATTGGGGCAAGTTCCCAGGGTTTCTGTCCGGTTGGAATTACTGGTTCAACTACGTGCTGGTTTCCATGGCGGAACTTACCGCGGTGGGCATCTATATGCAGTTCTGGTATCCGGATTTGCCGCAGTGGATTGCGGCTCTTATCTGCCTGGTGGTCATTACGGCGGTAAACCTCATAAACGTCAAACTCTATGGCGAGTTTGAGTTTTGGATGGCGCTTATCAAGATTGCCGCGATTGTGCTGATGATTGTACTGGGACTTTATCTTTTGTTCAGTGGTCCGCTTAGTTTTCCAGATAATTTCCGCAACATCTGGGCAAACGGCGGCTTCCTGCCCCATGGCTGGTGGGGCCTTGCAATGGCTACGGCAGTAGTCATGTTCTCCTTTGGCGGCATCGAGCTTATCGGCATTACGGCCGGTGAAGCGGAAAATCCCGATAAGACGATTCCACGGGCTATCAATCAGGTTATTTGGCGCATCTTGCTCTTTTATGTTGGCACGATGGCAGTCCTTATGGCCCTCTGGCCCTGGAAACAAGTCGGTGTTGATGCCAGTCCCTTTGTGCAGATTTTCTCCAATGTGGGGGTGGTAGCGGCAGCGCATATCTTAAATTTTGTCGTTTTGACGGCTGCGGTATCGGTCTACAATTCGGCCATCTACAGCAATAGCCGCATGCTTTACGGTTTAGCCTCTAAAGATGAAGCTCCGGAGTTTTTGGGACAGCTTTCCGGGCGAGGGGTGCCGGTAAAGGGAATCTTCGTCTCTTCGGGAATTACCCTTATCTGTGTGGCCCTTAATTACTTCTTCCCGGGAAAGATTTTCATGTATCTGATGTCCATTGCGACTATTGCGGCGACGATCAGCTGGATGACCATTACGATCACCCATCTCAAGTTCCGGAAATATTGCCAGAAACAGGGGAAGAAGACGAAGTTCCAATCCCCGCTGTATCCGTTCAGCAACTATGTTTGCATCTTGTTCCTCGTAGGGGTCTGGTACTTTATGCTGCAGATTCCTGATATGGAATTGGCGGTATATCTGTTGCCTGTCTGGCTGCTGGTTTTGTGGCTGGGCTATTGTTATCGCGAACGAAATCACCAAAAGGGATAAAAAATGCCAGCTTGCAGCTGGCATTTTTGATTGATCGATTTAATTAGCGGGCGGTTTGGGTGATGGCCCGTGGCATATCGCGCAAGGATACCTGATGTTCAACGGCACCGGAGTCAAAGGCGGCTTTTGGCATGCCGTAGACGATACAGCTTTGCTGGTCCTGCCCCAAGGTGGGCGATCCCTTTTGCCGCATGTGAAGCAGTCCTTCCGCACCGTCCTTTCCCATGCCGGTGAGAATCACGCCGAGGGCTCCAGCGCCTATTTCTTGGGCGACAGAGTCAAACAGGACATCCACGGATGGGCAGCAGCTATGGACTGGTTCTCCGGGAGAGCAGTCCAGCATAATCTGTCCACCGCAGCGGCGGACGGTCATATGCTTGTTGCCCGGGGCGATATAGACGTGGTCCGGCCGGACAATATCCCCGGTAGCGCCCTCCTTGACCGTGAGGACGCATTCATCGTTGAGGCGTTGTGCTAAAAGCCGCGAAAACATAGGCGGGATATGTTGCACGATGACAATGCCGGGGAGCGGCGGGCGAAGGTGCGTCAAAATGGAAGACAGCGCTTCGGTTCCACCGGTGGAGGAGCCGATGGCTATCAGTTGAATCTCTTTTTTCGCAGCAGACGGCAGGAATATCGGTGCTTTTTCGACTGTCTCTTGGGCTGCTGGTTCTGGCGGTAGTGGTTTGGCAGAGGACGCGGGCTCTGGGGAAGCCGTTTCCTCCTGAATGGCTCGCAACTGCTCTGGTGGTAATGGACTCTCCGCAGGTGCCAGGGGAAGCCAGCCCTTTTTGGGCATAGCTGCCGTCCATAGCTCTTTGGTGACCATTGCTCCTGGCCCTACATTGGTGGACGGTGCGCTGGCGGAAGCTGCGGCAGCATCGGTGGTCAGCCGGACAAGTTCCTCGTAAAATCCCTCTAGGGATTGTTCCGGTCCTGGTTTTTTCAGATAAGCAAAGGCACCAAAACTCAGTGCTGTTTTTTTGCTGGTATCCATCAACCCATAGGTAATGATGGGAATATGAGGATATTGGCTGGCGAAGACTGGTAGTAGTTGGTTGCCATCCATGGTGATGACGGACATGGCAAAATTCATGATGATGACCGTTGGCCGGAAAAGTTGAATTTTGGCCTTGACGTCTACCGGGTCGGCGGTTTTTTCTACCAGACTGCCAGCAGGGAGCCGTTTAAGCAGTTCCTGGGTGCAGGTGTCTTGAAAATATATGGAGTTTTCGATGAGCAATATACGAATCCCCTGCATATCGTACCTCTCAGTTATAATTTAGCGGATTTATTTGAATTCATTGTAGCATAAGAATGTTACCACTGAAAAGAAGGAATATGAAGACAGATGTTGAATTATGTATTGTGGATGGTAAAATAGATTCCAGAAATATTCAACAGGGAATCATGATAGGAGTGTTAGCATTATGAATCGGATCAGTAAATTATTGGCGGCAGCCGGCATTGCTGCTACGATGGTGTTTTCTCAGAGTCAGGCCGATGCAATGGTAGTAACCGGCATCAGCCAGAGCATGACGATTGCGGATAAAACCGTAACCGCGACGGATCAGGATGGCCAAAAGATAAAATTCGTTTCGGATGGCCGTGTCATGCGCATGATGAGCGCTGATGGCGAGAAAGACTATCTGTCCTTTAATAGTTTCGATGGACGGTACACGGGAGTGGATTTCAATGTCCGTGCAATCGAGACGACTGATCCGGGGATGCGCTTGTTTGAAATCACGGCAACGCATGGTGCCAATGATAAGAATTGCGGCTACTGGCTCGTGGGCAAACATAATGGGCTCTGGACGACGTATATTTCCTGGAACAGCCTGGCAAATATTGGTTTCCGCGTAGACCGTTGGCATAAGCTGTCCTCGCGTATCGTGGACCAGCAGCTGGTAATCACTAGTACCAACAGCTATGGCCGTACGGATTTCCAGACGCAGGCATTTTGGGATGACAGTTGCGAGTGGTTCGGC
>CALYVJ010000034.1 GCA_945494195.1 uncultured Selenomonas sp.
GGGAAAATGGGAGCAATGGCGGTATAATGACGATAAGAAAGCAGGTTGAAAGGGAGGAACATACATGGCAGTGACACCACCTACTGCGCCGACTCCGCCAACGCCCCCGTCGGTTCCCCGCGTATCACTGGAGGGCGGCGGCAGTGTTACCCAGTCTACGGTGCCGCAGAATAAGAATCAGACCGATGCCCAGCGGCAGGAAGCCGATGCCCGGCAGGCGGTGGCACAGGGCGATGGTCCGCTTTCGAAAACGACGCAGGAAAAACCGGAGGCTAAACAAAACCAGCAGAACCAGCCAGCGGGCCAGCAGAGCCAGACTGCCGTGGTGCAGACTGACCCTCAGGCAGCAGCGGCGATGCAGGATGGGAAGCCGGAACAGGAGGCACATAATGCGCAGTCATCTCAGACGGCGGCAGCGCCGCCCTTGACGTCCTTCGCGGGACACGGTGCCGGGTATTGGATTTTTACTTTTGTTTCAGTTTTTGTGCTGGCGTTCGTGTTGTTCCGCGTCGTGCTCAAAAAACGGGATGGCAGCAAAGGGGAACTTTCTGCGGCGGATATCCGTCAGGCAATCGAGCCGGAGGAGCCTGGAAGTTCGTTGAACCTTCGCGGACTCACGCCGGATGAGGCCTTGCGCCAGTTGGAGGAGCAGGAAGCCTTTGATGCGGCAGAGGAAATCCGCAAGGCCCGGGCTGAGGCGAAGGCAAGACTCGCTAAAGCGCGCAGCCGTGTCACGCTGGCGTCAGAAGTTCCGGCTTCGGCAGCGCCGAAACAGATTGCCCGGCAGTATCGGGAGCAGGTGACGGCCATGCCTCCGGAAATCAAGGCCAAGCCCAAGAAGATTGTGCGCAAGCCGCCGAAAGACGAAGCCGACAAAGAGCATTTTGAAATCAGCGTCTGACGGAGGCTGGGGATAGATGGGCGTATTGACCATAGAATTGTTAGACGATATAATATAAAGATGTAACCGTTGGAAATTGGATATAATCTTGTTGATTATTCAGATATGGAGAGTGAGAATTTTGTTAGACATGAAATTTGTCCGCGAGCATTTAGATGAAGTTCGCCAGATGCTCAAAAATCGCCACAATTCCTTGAATCTTGACGATTTCGAAGGCCTTGAGAAAAAGCGCCGTGAACTCCTGCAGCAGACGGAGACGCTGAAGAGTGAGCGCAACGCGGTTTCCAAGGAAATCAGTGTCATGAAGAAGAATAAGGAAAATGCGGATGAGCGCATCAAGGAGATGCGTGAAGTCGGTCAGAAGATCTCCGCTCTTGATGGAGAGCTCAAAGAGGTTGAGGGCAAATTGCGCGATATCCTGCTTCACATCCCGAATATTCCGCGAGAAGATGTTCCTATCGGCAAAGACGACACGGAAAATCCGGAAGTTCGCAAATGGGGTACACCGCGGGAGTTTTCCTTCGAGCCGAAGGCTCATTGGGATATCGGTACGGACCTCGACATCCTCGACGCAGACCGCGCTGCCAAAGTAACGGGAGCACGGTTCACGTTCTACAAGGGCATGGGGGCAAGGCTGGAGCGCGCTTGCATCAACTTCATGATGGATCTCCATGCGGATAAACATGGCTACACGGAGATGCTGGCTCCCTATATGGCCAACAAGGACAGCATGACGGGTACGGGTCAGCTGCCGAAGTTTGCTGAGGATATGTTCAAGGTGGAAGGCCTTGATTACTATCTTGTTCCCACGGCAGAAGTTCCGACGACGAACTACTATCGCGATGAAATCCTCGATGCTAAGATGCTGCCGCAGTATTTTAGCTGCTATACGGCTTGCTTCCGTGCGGAAGCAGGCAGTGCTGGCCGTGATACCCGTGGTCTTATCCGCCAGCATCAGTTCAACAAGGTTGAGATGATCAAGTTCTGCACGCCGGAAACCAGTTGGGAAGAGCTGGACAAGATGGTGGATAATGCTGAGGACGTTTTGCGTCTGCTGGAGATTCCGTATCACGTGGTCAAACTTTGCACGGGAGATATGAGTTTCACGTCGGCAACCACCTATGATATTGAGGTTTGGTTCCCGGCGCAGAATAAGTACCGCGAGATTTCGTCCTGCTCCAATTGCACGGACTATCAGGCTCGCCGCGCCAATATCAAATTCCGCCGTGATGCCAAGAGCAAGCCGGAATTCGTTCATACCCTCAATGGTTCGGGCTTGGCTGTCGGCCGTACGGTGGCAGCAATCCTCGAGAACTATCAGCAGGAGGATGGCAGTGTTGTCGTTCCGAAGGTTCTCGTGCCGTACATGGGTGGCGTTGAAGTCATTAAAAAAGCAGAACTCTAATCGTTTAAAATAAAGAGCCTCCCGTTTTTGGGAGGCTCTTTTGGATGAAAGAAGGGAAAAACGTGAAACTTGTGGTAGGTATTACCGGTGCCAGCGGCAGCACCTATGCCCTGCGGCTTATCGCAGTGGCTAAGGCGGCGGGGCACGAAGTCCATGCCGTAGTCACGGACAGTGGTTGGGATGTGTTGGCATACGAGTGCGGCATAAGCCGGGAGCAGTTTTCGGCCCAGGTTGATAAACTCTATGAAAATGATAATGTGGGAGCTGCTATTGCCAGCGGTTCGTTTCGTACCGATGCAATGGTTATCTTGCCCTGTTCCATGAAGACAGCAGGAAGCATTGCCCATGGGATTTCGGATAACCTATTGACTCGGGCAGCGGATGTGATGCTAAAGGAAGGACGCCGGTTGGTGATTGTCCCGCGGGAAACGCCGATGCATGCGATTCATCTGGAAAACCTATTGAAGCTTGCCCAAGTGGGTGCCTGCATCGTCCCCGCCTGCCCGGGCTTTTACCATCGTCCCCAGACGCTTGAGGACGTCATTGATATGATGGTGGGCAAGATATGCGACCAGCTCGGGATTGAACACAATCTGTTTGAGCGCTGGCAGGGATGATGGCAGCCCTTGCCTAGGCTGCAGAGAAATAAATCGATAGCGAAAAAGCTGTTGCGCGGTTTTGTCCCCGGGCAACAGCTTTTTTATTGATATTTCATGGCCTCACTCTTGGCCAGCTGGTCACATCGTTCGTTGAGGTCTATGCCAACGTGTCCCTTCACCCAGTGGAAGGTGATCTGGTGTTTTTGGTAGAGGGTGTCGAGCTGCATCCAGAGGTCCTGATTCAGCACGGGGGTGCCGTCGGCTTTTTTCCAGCCCCGGCTTTTCCAGGATTTTAGCCAGCCTTTAGTGAATCCGTTCTTCAGATATTGGCTGTCGGTGTAGATGGCGATTTTAGACGGTGTATTCGGAAAGGACATGGCAGCAATGGCGGCGGAAAGTTCCATGCGGTTGTTGGTGGTGCTGGGGTTCCCCTGGTGGAGCTCCGTGACTTCCCCGGTATGGACGTTGGTAACCACGGCGGCCCAGCCCCCGGGACCGTCGGGGTTCCGGAGACAGGAACCATCGGTGTAGATGACGTAATCTTGCGCACTGTCAGGAATGGCAGGCGCCGTTTCTCTAGTTGGACGAGGGTATGGTGAGCGGCGGGAGGGAGCGCTGGGGCGCTGGGGGACAGCGGGGCGTTCGCCGCCGTTCAACCAGGCCAGTGCCTCGGCTACATCAGTAAATCCCTTATAACGGGCACCGGCGTAGCCGTCTACTTGTTTCTTGCATTCGTCCCAGGTCGTAAAGATTCCGCAGGCACGGCCGGCGCGGACGGCATATACTTTCTTTGGCATTCGTGTTCCTCCTGAAGGGTGATTTTCATTAAATCTATTATATAGGAAAAATATTGAGAAAAGAAGATGAAAAATTACTGGCAAAATAGTAAACTTATCTTTACTATTTGGATTATCTTTGCTAAAATTGAAAGGCAGTGTATGATATAATTAGGCGTATTCTTTGAAGAATACGGTGCCATGGAAAGGAGGAGATGATGCTGCTGAATCTGTTGGAACTGGTCGGTGCTTTTGTCATACGCCGGCTGGAGGAATTTGGCACGATCGTGCTCCTCTATCGGGATACCATGCGGGAGCTGGGGCATCGACCACGGCTGCGGCATATCCTGTCCCAAATGTCACATCTAGGGGTGGATTCACTGCTTATTGTGAGCCTTACGCTGCTGTTTACGGGAGTAGTCTTTACCCTTCAGACCGCGGATATCCTCATCAAGTTTGGGGCGCAGGGAACAATTGGCGGCATCATTTCCATTGCCATTGGCCGCGAACTTGGTCCGGTACTGGTGGGTGTCGTTTGTGCTGGCCGCGTGGGCTCGGCCATTACGGCAGAGATTTCGACCATGAAGGTTACGGAGCAGATTGATGCGCTGCGGGTTATGGCGGTCAATCCGGTAAACTATCTCATCGTTCCTCGCATGTTGGCGTGTATGATTGTCGTGCCGATTTTAACGGTGTTTGGAGATGTTATCGGCGTCCTGGGGGGCTGGGTTATTGCCGTTTATTATTCGGGCATCAGCTCCTATCTCTATATGAATTCCATACACACTTTTGTGGAGGTTTTTGATGTTACCGGTGGTGTCATCAAGGCGATTTTCTTCGGCAATGTCATTGCTGTGCTTGGCTGCTACTATGGCCTTCACAGCCCCGATGGCGCGGAGGGCGTTGGCAAGGCAACGACTAAGACTGTCGTGTCATCCATCATTGCTATTTTTATCTTGAATGCGGTTTTGACTTTCATTCTTTATTAAGAAAGATTTTATATAATGTGAGGCATTATGATCCGACTTGTGGATGTGTGCAAGAACTTTGGGGATAAAGAGGTTCTGCACCATATCAATCTGACAATCGAAGATGGGGAGACGCTTGCCATCATTGGGGGCTCAGGCTCGGGCAAGAGTACGCTGCTGCGTTTGTTGATTGGACTTATCCGGCCAACTTCAGGCGAGATTTGGATTGGCGATACGGAGATTTCTAAGCTCCCGGAGGAGAAGCTGGATAAAGTCCGGCTGCATATGGGAATGGTCTTCCAGTATTCGGCGTTGTTCGATTCGATGACGGTGGGGGATAATGTGGCCTTTGGTCTCCGGGAACATACGGATATGCCGGAGAAGGAAATCCAGCGCGTTGTGGAGGAAAAACTCCAGCTGGTGGGATTGGAGAATGTGGCCCAGCGGATGCCCAATGAACTATCGGGGGGCATGAAGAAACGCGTCAGCTTGGCGAGGGCCATTGCCTTTGAACCGGAAATCATCTTTTACGATGAGCCCAGTTCGGGGCTTGACCCGATCATGACGGAAAAGATTGATGAATTGATCCGTCATACCCAGCAGGCGCTTAAAGTGACTTCCGTGGTGGTTACCCATGATATGGCCAGTGCTTGCCGTATTGCGGATCGCATTGCCATGGTTTATGAAGGAGAACTCATTGCGGTGGATACCGTAGAGAATTTCAAGAATATCAAGGATGAGCGGGTGCAGGCGTTTTTCCACACCCTGCGAACGGTTAAGGGGGCGTGACGCGTGAGTACAGAGGCAAAGGTCGGAGCATTTACTTTGGCTGGATTGGCGCTGCTGGCTGGTGTTATCATTATGCTCAGCGGTTTTAAGCTGGGCGGCGATAGGAGCTATACCCTTTATGCTGGATTCAATCAGGTGGTGGGGGTAGAACCGCAGTCCATCGTCAGACTGTCGGGGGTACCGGTAGGAAAGGTTAAGAAAATCCAGAACGATGGACAGGGCGTTACGGTGACGCTTTCTATCAACAGCGATGTAAAAATACCGAAAAGTTCCCAAGCAACAATCGGTTCCTCGGGGGTCATGGGGGAAAAATTTATCAACATCCTGCCTGCTGATCCTACACTGGGCTGGGTGGAAAATGGCGATTACCTCATCGGACAGGATGAGGCTGGCATGGACACCATGTTTGCCGGCCTGAGCAAGGTAGTGGATCAGGCCCAGGAACTTATGACCGGCATGAACAAGATTGTCGGCAATGCGGAGTTCCAAGGTTCGGTAATCCAGATGGCCATGAACATGCGGGATGCCACCGCCCATATCAATGGCATGATGGCGGCCTTTGAAAGCATGGCACTGGCGAACCAGGGAAATATCAATCAGATGCTTTCTAATATGAATACGATGACGGCTAGTCTCAATCGTACGGCTGGGGCTGTGGAGTCCATGATGACGAATCTGGCTACGGTGGGAGCTGATCCGCAGACGGCGGAGAACCTTCGGCTGACTCTCAATAATATTGCCGATACCAGTGAGAAAATCCGCGTGATTTCTGAAGGCATTGCCAAGGTGGCCGGTGATGAGAAGACCATTGAGGATACCAAGGCCATTATCCATAACGCCCGCAGTCTGACGGATAAGGCGGACAGGCTCAAGAAAAAGCTGGATACCATTGAGGTGTCTTCGAATGCCGACCTACTTTACAGCGGCATGAAACATGATTGGAGCAGCAACTTCAATCTGAATGTGGATTCTCAGTCGGGGTCTTTTTTGACCTTGGGGATTGATGATATTGGCAATGCTGATCGCGGCAATTTCCAGCTGGGATCGCATTTCGGGGCTTTTGATGCTCGTGGCGGTCTGATTTATGGCGAAGCCGGCGTTGGCCTCGATTCGCGAATCGGGCCGCGGTTCAAGGTGTCGGCAGATGCCTATGATTTTGATGATCTGGCAGTCCGGCTGCGGGCTCAATACGACTTGGGCAACAATGGGACATCGCTTTTAGGTCAGTGGAATAATGTCAATGATAGAGAACGGCGCGCCGCCTATGTTGGTTTGCGTCAGTCCTTTTGAGGATTTGGATAAGGGAGGATTTTATCTTGAAGATGAATAAAAGATTTTATAGAAAATTAACAGCCCTCGTTATGGGGACCCTTACGGCTATGTCGGTTTCTGGTACGGCACTGGCTGCTGATACGATTCAGCTGAATCTGGAAGACAGCATCCAGATGGCACTGGAAAATAACCGCAATATCAAGTCGGCGCTGGCTGATGTCGATGTTGCCAAATGGAATCTTTCCAATGCCCGCCGTCAGATGGGACCGACGCTTTCCTGGACGACTGGTGCATTTTCGTTAGGCGGCCGTGACTATGATGCGAAAAAGATTGATTCGCAGTACAGCAATGCCCTGCAGGTGGGAATGCCGCTTTATAATGGCTCTCTGCGCGCGGCTATCGATAAGGCCGGGTATGGCATCAATGCGGCGGATGTGACGCTTGAGAATACGAAGCAGGCAATCCGCTATCAGGCCACGGCGGACTATTATCAGATCCTGCAGTGCCGCAACCTCATCAATGTCCAGCAGGATGCCGTAAATACGCTCCGCGAACATTTGGACAACGTCAACGCCCATTACAATGTCGGTACGGTGGCCAAATCGGATGTGCTGGCTTCGCAGGTTCAGCTGGCCAACGCCCAGCAGGCGCTGGTGACGGCCCAGAACAATTATGATGTGGCGGTATCAACGCTCAACAATGTCATCGGTTTGGATACGGATACGGTGCTGGATATCCGCGATCAGCTCGGCTACACCCATTACGATCTGTCACTGGATGACTGCACGAAGTTTGCTTTGGCCAACCGGGCAGACGGGGCAGCTTACTATTACACGGTCAAACAGGCCGAGGCTGGCATCAATGCCGCTAAGGCGGGAAACTACCCGTCGGTAAATGCTGTGGCCAGCAAGTCGATTGCTGGCAGCAAGGCCTTCAAGGATGAGCAGTCGGAATCTTGGCAGGCTGGTGCCCAGGCAACCTGGAATATCTTTGACAATGGGGTTACGTCAGCTAATGTTCATGCTGCCGAGGCAGCGCTTTTGAAAGCGCAGGAGGCTTCCCACCAACAGGATGAGGCTATCAAGCTCGATGTCCGCACGGCTTACTTGAAACTTCAGGCAGCTGAGAAGAATATCGATACGACGAAAACAGCGGTGACGCAGGCAGAAGAGGATTACAAAATCGCTAATGTCCGTTATAGCGCTGGTGTCGGTACGAATCTTGATGTCATGGATGCCAACGAAAAACTGACGGAGGCTAAGACGAATTACTATACGGCACTTTATAACTACAATACCAGCAAGGCTTCTTTGGATCGTGCCATGGGGCTGCCGATTGACATCGATGTGGCTAAATACCGTGCATCGCGTCAGGAAGGCAACCGCCTGAAAAAGGTTCGCGAGGATGCAAAACTTCATGAGGATGCAATCCTCGAATCGACGGAAGAGGCTAAGCAGAATTCGAAGGAAGAGGCAAAGGCTAGCCGCAAGGCTGAGCGTGAGGCACGCAAAGCTGCCAAGGCTAAGCACGCCGATAAAAAAGCAGTAAAAGAGGAAGCGGTGAAGTAATTCACCTGGTAAAATACAGCCATGGACCGGCTTTTTGAGGGGATTATCATGAAGCGGAAAACATTGGGAATATTGGCGGCAGTCCTGGGGCTGGTGCTCTTGGGGCTGGCTGGCCTTTGGTACTATATGCAGACCAGTGCTTTTATGGAAACGGCAGGCCGTACTGCGGCCTCGACGGCGTCGGAAATGCTGGGCGTACGTATCGATGTCGGCAGCATAGAGGTGAAGTCTCTCCGCACCCTCGAAGTCCATGATGTGGCAGTTTATGACAAGCAGGCAGAGATCATTGCGCGCGCAGAAAAGGCGCAGGTGACCTACCGCCTGCTTTCTGCGCTTTCTGCACCGGCTGAGGCTGTTAAGGAAGTCGCAGTTTCCAATGTGGAGGTGGTGGTAACCCAGCGGGATGACGGCAGCTGGAACTTTGAAGATCTCATCAGCAAGACGCCGGGAGGACAGCAATTCCATGGGTTGGTGCGCGTGGAAAACGGGCGTGTAACCGGACGCATGCAGGGCAGGGAACTTACCCTTGAGAAGGTTTGCGGTTCCTTGGATATGGCGGATTATCCGGTCATGAAGGCAGAGATAAGCGGAGAAAATCAGGGAACTCAGGTAGAAGCGTCGGGAACCTTTGATGAAGACCGCCAGATTGTAAATGTCAAAATAAACCATATGGATTTGGGCAGTTATCTGGGGCTGGTGCCGGAAGATTCGCTTCCACAGGATGTCTTGGTAACAGGCGGCAAGGTGGAAGCGGCCCAAATCCATGCCTTCCGTGATGGCAGCAAATTATCCTTTACTGGCGATGCGGATTTTTCCGATGGTGCGGTTCACATCATGGAAACCGATGTGACAGGAATCAAGGGACATGCTGCGTTTACCGATGCGGAGGCTTTGGTTTCCGTAGAGGCTGAGGCGGAGGGACAGCATGCCAAGGCCCATGGCAAAATACGTTTTGACACGGGCGACCCATATCTTGATCTTACGGCTTCATCGGAATCCTTTGATCCCAGCCTGGTCCTAAAAAATCTTCCGTATCGGGGGGCAGCTGCTTTTGATGTAAAAGTTCGTGGAACATTCAAGAATCCTTCGATTGAAGGACAGGTCAAGGTTGCCGAGGGCTCGGTAGTGGATATCCCGTTCCATAATCTTTCGGCGAAGGTGCGTTATCAAGACCAAAATGTGTTTGTAAAGGATTTGCGGATCCAGGTATTTGGCGGCCAGGCTGAAGGTGAGGCCGCTGTTGCTGCGGACAATCTTTCGTACACAGCTCATGTCAAGGCGTCGGGAATTGATATGGGGATGTTGTCTGAGGTGGTGCCCCAGGCCGCAGTGGTGACTGGCAAAGTGACCGCGGATATGGGTGTTAGCGGCGTGGGGATCAGCATGGACCAGCTTCAGGCTTATGGAGGTGCAAAACTCGAAAATGGTTCCTATGGTGCTTTGCCAATCGAGAATATCAATACCTCGTTCTATTTGGCGGGGGATAACCTGCAGCTTGACTTTTTGAGTGTCAATCTGCCCAATCACAGCCGCCTGGCAGCGGAGGGAACCATTACGGGCCTTATGACGGCGCCCAAACTGGATTTAGCGTATTATGGTGCGCATTTTGACCTTTTGCTGTTGCAGAAAGTCGAGCCGAAGGCTGATGTTACGGGGCTTAGTGACTTCAAGGGAACGGTTCAGGGAGATTGGGACAATCCACAGGTAGTGATCAAGTTCTCTGGACTGAAGGGCACTTTGTTCAAGCAGCCTTTTGACAGTCTCAAGCTGACAGCCAGCGGCAGCTTGGATGGTGTCCATATCGATGATTTTTTGATGGAGAAAAATGGCAAGGAAGTCTGGCGGGTGGCAGGTTCTGTCGGTTTTGCCGGTGAGCGGAAAATCGACCTGCAGATTGATACCATGGGGGCGCGGATGGAAGATATCGCGGCCCTGGTAGCACCAGATCAGCCGATAACCGGTAATGTGGATAATATCATTAAGTTTACTGGTACGTTGGATAATCCCAAAGGGGTCGGCTATATTCATTTTTATCGCGGAAGTTATCGCGGAATCCTGTTGTCCGGAATGGACGGCGACTATTTCTTAGAGGATGGGGTCGTCCGCCTGCAGGATTTCCATGCCTATTCCCCGATGGTAGATATGATTCTCAATGGTACCATTGACCAGAATCGGAATCTTTCCATGAAGGTTGAGGCGAAGGATATTGACATCAAGCGAATTGAACACAAGATGACCTATGAGGTGAGGGGGCATGGTATTTTCAAGGGCTATATAAAGGGCAATGTGGACGGTCCGGAATTT
>CALYVJ010000035.1 GCA_945494195.1 uncultured Selenomonas sp.
GCAAGCTAGTGGAGGAACTGCATAAGAAGGGGCAGCCGGTGCTTATCGGTACCACTTCCATTACCCAGTCGGAAGAACTCAGTGCGGTACTTCATAAACGTGGCATTCCGCACAACGTGCTCAATGCGAAGTTCCATGAGAAAGAGGCAGAAATCATCGCGGATGCAGGTCAGCGTGGAGCAGTTACCATCGCCACCAACATGGCCGGCCGTGGTACGGATATCAAATTGGGTGAGGGCGTAGCCGAACTCGGCGGCCTTTTCATCGTTGGTACGGAGCGCCACGAGTCCCGCCGTATTGATAACCAGCTGCGCGGCCGTTCCGGCCGTCAGGGTGATCCGGGTGAGTCCCGCTTCTTCCTATCCTTGGAAGATGATCTGCTGCGCCTCTTCGCTTCGGATCGCATCTCCGGCATGATGGATAAGCTGGGCATGGAAGAAGATGAGCCAATCGAGCATAAGCTCATCACTAACTCCATTGAACATGCCCAGAAGAAGGTGGAAGCCCGTAACTTCGATATCCGTAAACATGTCCTGGAGTATGATGATGTCATGAACCAGCAGCGTGAGGTCATGTATGGTGAGCGCCGCAAGATTCTCACGGGGGATAACCTGCGTGAGAACATCATGGGAATGGTCAAGCACATCATCAAAGACGAGATGAATCAGTATGCCAATGAGCAGCTGTATCCGGAGGAGTGGCAGCTCGATGGACTCATCGAGGATGCCGAGAAGATTTACGCTCCGGCAGGACGACTCAAAAAGGAAGAACTTTCCGCTATGAGCCGCGACGACCTCAAGGAAGAGCTGGAAAAAGTCGCCGAAGAGGGCTATCATCAGCGTGAACTTCTTTTCGGAGAAGAAAATATGCGCGAGCTGGAGAAAGTCGTTATGCTCCGCGTGGTGGACAACAAGTGGATGGAGCACCTCGACCATATGGATATGCTGCGTGAGGGGATCAACCTCCGGGCCTATGGGCAGCGAAACCCGCTGGTCGAGTATAAAATCGAAGCCCTCGATATGTTCGAGGAGATGGAGGCAGCTATCCAGGACCAGATTGCTTCGATGATGTATCATGTAAGCATCATCACGCCGGATCAGCAGCAGGCAATGGAAGCGCAGCAGGAGGGCGAAGCTCCGGCTGTTAATGAGACGCAGAAACAGAAGCTCGAGAAGACTATCGAGCAGCAGCGTTCCCAGCTTTCCGACCATCTGCAGAATGCGCAGGCTTCCCATGGCGATGAAGTCAGTGCTGCCGGGGCGAAGAAAAAGCCGGTGACAAATGACGGCCAGAAAGTCGGACGCAATGACCCGTGTCCTTGTGGCAGTGGCAAAAAGTATAAGAACTGCTGCGGCAGAAACAAATAAGCCAGCAGTGATTTGCGATAAAGTAAAGGTGAAACCATGTTAGAAGATTTAAAACCACAACTGGGCGAACTCAAGGAAAAGCTTTCCCAGATGGAAGTATCCCTGGAAGTTCCGGCAAAGGAAGAGAAAATCGCCGAACTCGAGTATAAGATGGGCGAGCCGACTTTCTGGGACGATGCCGAGCAGGCACAGAAAATCAATCAGGAACTTAACGATGTCAAAATCAGTGTCGATAAGTATAAGAGCCTTTTGAGCAAATATGAAGATGCTGAGACCATGTTCGAGATGGGCATGGAAGAAGATGACCAGAGCATGGAAGAGGAAATCAAGGCGGAGCTTGATGCGGTAGCCGAAGGCCTGGAAGCTCTCCAGCTCGAGGTCTTGCTCTCTGGTCCCTATGATGCCAACAATGCCATCCTTACGCTGCACGCTGGTGCCGGCGGAACGGAGGCACAGGACTGGACCCAGATGCTTTTACGCATGTACGGCCGCTGGGCTGAGCGCCATGGCTTTACCGTGGAGACGGCTGACTTGCTGCCGGGCGATGAAGCTGGTGTTAAGTCGGCAACGCTTTTTATCAAGGGACACAATGCCTATGGTTTCTTGAAGTCGGAAAAGGGTGTTCATCGTCTCGTGCGTATTTCGCCGTTTGATGCCAATGCCCGCCGTCATACGTCCTTTTCGGCCTGCGATATTATGCCGGAAATCGACGATGCTGTTGAGGTCGACATCAATATGTCGGATGGTCGCGTCGATACCTACCGTTCCTCCGGTGCCGGCGGCCAGCACATCAACAAGACTTCTTCGGCAGTCCGTATGACCCATGAGCCGACGGGCATTGTCGTTCAGTGCCAGAATGAGCGCTCGCAGCTTCAGAACCGCGAACAGTGCCTCAAGATGCTTCGTGCGAAACTCTTCGAACTCGAACTCGAGAAGAAGGAAGCAGAGCTGGCCAAACTCGAAGGCGACCAGCAGAATATCGAGTGGGGCAGCCAGATTCGTTCTTATGTTTTCCAGCCGTACACCATGGTCAAGGATCATCGCACGAATCATGAAACCGGTAATGTTCAGGCTGTTATGGATGGAGAAATCGATCCGTTCATCCGCGCATTCTTGAATGCCAAGGCCAATCACGAATTTTGATTTTTGAGGAGTCAGGATGGTAGTTCCTGGCTCCTTGTTCCATTGTGAGGGATTTGATTTGCGAAAAAGCTTGACTATTCTGGGCTTGTTATTCATAATATTAATCGTGTCAAGCGAAACGGTGCTGCCGTTTCTGGCACAGTCGACCTTCCGGACCAAACTTGCGCAGCGGGCTGCTGCTCAAGATGTCCAGGTGACCCTTGGCTCGAGTCCGTCGGCCTTGTTGGCGTTGGGGCGGATTCAAAACCTGGATGCCGTGCTGCATCAAGCCAAGGTGGGACAGGTCTACTTGAAGGAATTGACGCTTAAAGGCCGCAATGTCCAGCTCGATATGCCGGCTCTGTTTCGAGAGGAAGGCGTTCAAGTGCAAAATGCGGAGGAACTTACCTTAAAGGGAATCGTGGATGAGGAAAATCTGCGCGAAGTCCTCCAGCGCAAGATTGACAAAATCGAGAATGTCCAGGTCGATATCAACCAGGAACGGATTCTGGTGACGGCAAATGCGAAGGTCTTTGGCCGCGTGGCCGATATCGAGATGGAGGGGAAGATTCTCGAAGACAGTGGCTCGTTGTATTTTTTCATGACGAGGCTTGATATGAAAAATACCCGTATCGGTACAGCCAAGCTCGGTGACATGTTTGGCAATATCCAGCTGACGGCACCGAATAAACTGCCCTTTGGCATGAAAATCCGTCAGGTGGAGCAGACCGATGGGGCAGTAATCCTTACTGCCAGTCGGGATAACAAGGAATAAGGTGGAAAAATAATGAAGGTATTCAAGTACAACCGATGGCTGATACTGCCAATTGTTATCGGCCTGGTGGCTGCGCTCGCTATCGGTTTTCAGCGCCATGGCGTGGAACAGCAAACCCGCCAAGTAGATATGGCGATTGACTATGAGGGGCTCTTGGAGCTGGCTGATCGCGAAGGCCTGCCCGCAGAAGAAGTCCTGCGTCAGGCCAAGAAAGCCGGCATTACGTCGCTGGCTGTATACGAAACGACGTTCAAGAAGTTCAATGAGAATGGTAAAGCCACAGCAATTGCCGGCAGTCAGCTTCTTGCCGATTATCACAGTGGCCGTTTAGCGGACCCGCTCTGGCAGAATCTCATTGCTGCTGGCAAGATTAAGGGCAATGAGGTCTATGTGGTCGGTCATGACGCGCAGACTTGGAAGGAACTCAAAGAGGATCTTCCGCGCCGGTTAGGAAATGACCGGGTGGAGCTGTTCACCGTCGGGAATGAAGAAGTCATGGCGGTAAAGGCCCATTACGAATCCTTCCTGAAGATGAATATCGGCATGCCCACCGATGAACTCAAGGCAGTAAATGATGCTGGATTCTATGTCTTGGCACGGCCAAGTAACTACGAGGACTGCACGACGGAAGATGTTCAGGCGGTCTTTGACCGTCTGGATGGCTATAAGATTTCGGAAGTCGTATTTTCCGGTAAGCAGGTACTTGGTGCCCCGAAAGCATTGCAGACTACGATTGATGAGATGAAGGAACGCGATCTGACCTTCGGCCTTATCGAGGCGACGACCCAACTGCAGTTCTTCAAACAGAATGGTATGGAGGAAGTCGCCAAAGGTCTTGGTTATGATAAGGTAGCCCGCCTCTATTCGGTTCCGAAAGATGAGCAGCCGAAACTCAAGATTGATGCAATTGTCGAGCGTTGGTCCAATACCGATGAAGAACGCAATATCCGCATTGACCTCATGCGCATCTATGACACACCGTCTCCGAATATGACGCTTTTGGAGACGAATATGAAATACTTCCGGGATACCCATGACAAATTGACAGCCCATGGTTATACCATCGGACCGGCTGCAACCTTTGCGTCCTTCTATCCGAGCAAGGTGCTTCGTGCCCTGGTCATGGTAGGCGTGGCAGCTGCGGTTGTTCTGTATTTGACATTGGTTATTCCCTGGCTCAATGGACGCCCGAAATACGTGTACCTGCTGTTTGCTCTGTTTGCACTGGCGGCAGCGGTGCCGATGATGATGGGAAATGGTACGAAAATCCGCGTGCTGGCGGCATTGGCCAGCGCCAATGTTTTCCCAGCCCTCGCGGTTATCTTCCAGCTTGACCGCATTCGTGCCTTCAAGAATAAGGCGGGAGTCGCTCTGCCGCGTTTGATCGTTACGGCAGCATTGGCGCTCTTTGTTACGGGGGCTATGTCCTACGTTGGTGCGGCCTATCTCTCTGGTTCGCTGGCGGATACGGAATATCTGCTGGAATTCCAGATTTTCCGCGGCATCAAGCTAACTTTTGTTATGCCACTGATTTTGGTAGGCATCGCCTTCCTGCAGCGGTTTGATATTTTCGATGGTAAGATGGATGATACGGATGGCGTGCTGAATCAGCTCAAGAAGATTCTCGATATGCCGGTTCGCGTCAAGACGATGTTGGTGCTGTTCTTCGTGCTGGTGGCTGGTGTCATTTTTGTGGCCCGCAGCGGTCATACTTCTGGTATGCCGGTGGCACAGTCGGAACTTCGTTTCCGGGCGTTCCTGGAGCAGGCCTTCTATGCCCGTCCGCGGACGAAGGAGCTCTTGATTGGACATCCGGCCTTTATGCTGGCGGCTATGGCTGTTCTGCGGAAGTGGCCGACGATGGTATTCTTTGCCTTGGTTCTCGTGGCTACGATTGGTCAGGGGTCCATGGTTGAGACGTTTGCGCATATGCGTACGCCAATCTATATGTCGTTCATGCGCGGCATTGGCGGTATTGTTATGGGTGCTGGCATCGGTGCTTGTGCCATGGTTTTGGTGGAACTTTGGCAGGTTATTTTGGCAAAAGCAAAGGGGAGTAGGGCAGATTCATGAGCAGGATCGTCGTATCGGGATATTACGGCTCGAAGAATGCCGGTGACGAGGCAATGCTGGCCGCAATGCTGGAGGTCCTCGGAGATCTCGACCCAAAACTTCATATTACGGTGATTTCTGCAAATCCCGAAGATACGCGTAGACGTCATGGCGTTGCGGCGATTTCCTGGCTGGGGCTTCCCGCCATCATTCGCGAATTGCGCCAGGCGGATCTTTTGATCAGCGGTGGTGGCAGTTTGCTGCAAAATGTCACGAGCCGACGCAGTCTCTATTATTATCTGGCAATCATTTTTTTGGCGCGCTTCCTGGGCACGAAAGTGATGCTTTACGCTCAGGGAATTGGTCCGATTTTAGGCCGGGTAGCGGCCTTTGCCATGAAGTGGATCGGCAATCGGGTGGACCTCATAACTGTTCGTGACCAAGGGTCTTTAGCAGAGCTTTCCCGGTTGGGAATCCATAAGCCACCGATTCATTGCACCGCTGATCCCGTGCTGGCTATTCATCCGGTAGACCGTGAGGCGGGGCGGGCGATATTCAAGGCCTATCACGCCGATGGGGCCAAGCCGGTGGTGGGCATCTCCGTTCGTGAATGGCTGGGATGGACCCACTATAAAGAGGTATTGGCTGAGGTTTCAGACCGGGTGGTTCGGGAACTAGGTGCCCGGGTCGTCTTTGTTCCCATGCAGTTTTCCGATGATGTCCGGGCAGCACAGGCTATTGCGGCCAGAACGAAGGAACCTTGTACCGTCCTCAAAGATGAATATACAACGAGTGAGTTCCTGTCAATCGTTGGCAATATGGATCTCATGCTGGGGATTCGTCTTCATGCGTTGATTTTTGCCGGCGTAATGGGAGTCCCGATGATTGGAATATCCTATGACCCCAAAATTGACCGCTTCCTGCAGTCAATCGGCGAAGAGCCCGTTGGCAATCTGCGGGATGTGACAGCCGATGAACTGATGGCGGAGATTCGCCGGAAGTGGAACGACAAGCAGACCTTCCGCCAGCAGAATGCAGAACTGCTGGTGAAGCTCCGCGATCAGGCGGCAAGCAATGCAGAATTGGCGTTGAACTTAGCCCATAAATAAGGAATAAAAGCCTTCCGAAACAGGAGGGCTTTTTTGCTAATTTTAAGATTTGTATGGTAAAATAAAAGACAGTGTTTTTTTGAAAGTATAAGTATGTAAAGGATGAGAATCTTATGATACATATGCGCAATATTTGTAAGCAATACGACACGGGCACGGTCGCATTGGACCATGTCAATGTCGATATCAAGAAGGGCGAATTTGTCTTTATCGTTGGTGCCAGTGGTGCCGGCAAATCCACCTTTATCAAGATGCTGTTCCGGGAGGAGCTGCCCACCAGCGGTAAGCTGATGGTCAACGGGCACGATGTGGTGCATATGGAGCATCGGGAGGTGCCTTATCTGCGCCGCGAGCTCGGTGTTATCTTTCAGGATTACCGCCTGCTGCCGGATAAGACGGTGTTTGAGAATGTAGCCTTTGCCATGCAGGTTATCGAAGCACCGCGTCGTCTGATGCAGCGAAGTGTCAACTCGGTGCTGGATGTGGTAGGCCTGCGGGATAAGTATAAATGCTTCCCCTCCCAGCTTTCCGGTGGCGAGCAGCAGCGGGTGGCGATCGCCCGGGCCATCGTCAATGATCCGGCGATTGTCATCGCCGATGAGCCGACAGGTAATCTCGACCCCGATACGAGCTGGGATATCATGGATATCTTCAAGCGCATCAACAAGGCTGGCACTACCATTGTCATGGCAACCCATGATCGCGCCATTGTCGACACCATGAAAAGGCGCGTCATTGCCATCGAAAACGGTCAAATTGTCCGGGACCAGCTGAGAGGAGGCTATGGCTATGAAGCTTAGGAACGGGGAATATTACATCCAAGAGGTTGCCCGCTCGTTGAAGCGCAACAACTGGATGTCCTTTGCCTCCATTGGTACCGTGGCGGTGTCCTTGTTTGTACTTGGCGTTTTCCTGACTTTGGTGCTCAATATGAATCGGCTGGCGGCAACCTTGGAGTCCGAGGTACAAATCAGCGTTTATCTGGAAGATAAGGTCATGCCGACGCAGCGTGAGGAAATCAAGCAGGACATCGAGAAGATGCAAGGCATTGAATCGGTGAAATACGTGAGTCGGGAAGAGGCTAAGGAGCGCTTGTCTGAGCGCCTGGGTGACCAGAAATATCTGCTGGAGGCGTTGGGGGATAAAAATCCACTGCCCAATGCCTTTGAGCTTACGGTATCCCATCCCGATATGGTTGAGACTGCGGCCAAGGTCATCGAAAAGATGGATGGTGTAGAGTCCGCTAAGTACGGGCAGGATGTGGTTCAGCATCTCTTTGACATCACAAGGCTTATCCGCTTGTTTGGCTTGGCACTGATGGTGCTTTTGGCCGGTGCCACCCTCTTTATCATTTCCAATACGATTCGTCTGACGGTATTTGCCCGCCGGAAGGAAATTGCCATCATGAAATATGTGGGGGCAACGGACTGGTTTATCCGCTGGCCCTTTGTGCTGGAAGGAGTGGTTCTGGGCTTTGTGGGCGGTGTCATTGCCGCAGTAGCCCTGCGCAGTTTCTATGCAGCTATGGCGGCGAAAATCTACAGTACTCTGGCCTTTTTCCCGTTGATGCCCCAGTATCCCTTCATGACTTACGTCACCGTGGTCATCGTATTATCCGGTATGATAATCGGTGCTCTGGGGTCGGCAATCTCATTGAAACGGTTCCTGAAGGCGTAAGGTCGGGAGGAACAAAATGATGAAGAAGAATACAAGGCAGCGCCTGCTGGCGGCAACTCTGGCGGCAGGTGTTTTGGCTTCGGTGCCAGCGCATACGGTATTGGCGTCGCTGGAGGATGACAAGGCCGATTACGAGCGCAAGGCTGAACAGAAAAAGGCTGCCAGCGAGGCATTATCTCAAAAGTTGGAATCCCTGTCGGAGGAAAAGCGCCTACTGGATGAAGAAGCCGAAACGGCGATAAATGAACACAAAAAATGCAAAGAAGCCTTTGACGAGACAACGAGCCGTATGGCCGATAATGAAGCGCGGTTAAAGGAAGTAAAGGCAGATTATGAGGTAAAAAGTGCCCGTTTGGCCAAACGCGTTCGCGATATCTATATCAATGGCCAGATTTCGTATCTGGATGTCCTGTTTGGGGCCAAGGATTTTTCGGACTTTATGACCCGCATGGATTTGCTGAAGAAAATCATTCGGCAGGATTATGACCTGGTACACGGCGTTCTCGATGAAAAACAGGATATCGAGACCACCCAGGCAAGCTTGGAAAAGGATAAAAAAATCCGGGAGGAACAGGAGTTAAAGGCTCGGCAGGCGAAACAAGTTATGGAGGAAAAGGTGCGCCGCCGTCAGGAACTCATCGATAAGATGAAGTCGGATAAGGCGACGGTTGACCGTGAGTACGATGAACTCATGGCGGCCTCCAAGCAGATTGCCCTGATGCTCCAGCGCAGCAGCATGGCCAATATGCCTGTGTCGGGGGATGGTTCGATGATTTGGCCGGTAGGGGGAACTGTGACCTCGGAGTTTGGCTGGCGTACCCATCCGATTTCCGGTACGCGGAAATACCACAGCGGAATCGATATCGGTGCTGATTATGGCACCCCCATTGCGGCGGCCCAGTCCGGCACCGTGGAATATGCGGGCTGGATTTCCGGCTATGGCAATACGGTCATCATCAATCACGGCGGCGGTATTACCACCCTTTACGGCCACAATCAGTCCTTGGCTGTATCCGCTGGCCAGCAGGTCAGCCAGGGGGAGACTATTGCTTATTGCGGATCAACGGGCAACAGCACGGGGCCCCATTGTCACTTCGAAGTCCGGAGCGGCGGCGAGCCGGTTAGCCCCTATAATTACTTGTAACCATTGACCGGTCAATAGATAGAAGGTGCATAGTTTGAAGAAAAAGAAAATCGTCCTGGGAATCCTGGCCACGGCGGTCATTTCCAGCATGCTGACGCTGATGGGGCTGGCGGCTTTATTGGGGCTTGATGGCCAGCGGACCCTCGATATGGTTCGTTTCCTAGGGGTCAAGCGGATGATTGAGCTGCGGTATGTAAGCGATGTGGACTCCCAGGCGCTTATGGACGGTGCCATTGACGGCATGGTCAAATCATTGGGAGACCCGCATTCCATCTATATGAAGGCGGATATGTACAAATCCCTTAAGGAACATACAGCAGGTGCCTTCGGCGGCATCGGCGTGACCATGGGATTCAAGGATAATAAAGTCACGATTGTCTCGGTTCTCGAGGGGACGCCGGGAGAGGCGGCAGGACTCAAGGCCAACGACGAGATTGTAGCGGTGGATGATGTACCCGTCAGCGAATATCAGCCGGAGGAAGTTTCCATGCATATTCGCGGTGAAGTCGGTACGGAAGTCAAGCTGACCATCCATCGGGCGGGCAGTGAAAACGAGGACTACACCATTAAGCGTGACACTATCACCATCCGTTCGGCGAAAGGTAAGATGCTGGAAGGGACGGAGATGGGCTATATTCGCATCGCCTCTTTCGGCGAGAATACCGGCAAGGAATTCCAAGAGGAGTTTCAAAAGCTGGAAGAAGCCGGCATGAAGGGACTTATCCTCGATTTGCGCGAGAATCCAGGCGGACTCATCAAGAGTTGCGTCGAAGTAGCGAATATGCTCGTACCGAAAGGGCCAATCGTTTCGGTGGTACAGCGTGACGGTTCCAAAGAGGAACATGATTCGAATTTGGAGGCACCAAAGGTGCCAGTTGTTGTGCTGATTGATGGCAACAGTGCCAGCGCTTCGGAAATCTTAGCCGGTGCCCTGCAGGATACGGAAGCCGGTACGTTGGTGGGAACCAAGTCGTATGGCAAAGGGTCGGTGCAGGTAGTAGTTCCGCTTTTTGACGATGATGGCCTGAAACTCACCATTGCCAAATACTACACACCAAATGGCCGCTGCATCGACGGTATCGGCATCGAACCAGATGTAGCCCTCGATTTCCAAGAAGGCGACACGACGGATGTGCAGTTAGAAAAAGCAAAAGAAGTATTGCAGGGAAAGATGCCATAATTCGATAAAGCAATATCAGTCAAAAGAGTAAGCAAATCGAAAGATTGCTTGCTCTTTTTGTCGATGGAATATAATAAAATGATTTATTCACAAGAAATTAAGGAAAATTTCTAAAAACGTAGCAGTTTTTATAGGAGATACGAATA
>CALYVJ010000036.1 GCA_945494195.1 uncultured Selenomonas sp.
CATGTAAACTATAATTAGTTCCATCGTTGATTGTTTTACGGACAACGAATGAGAGACAAGGGAGGAATTCATATGAATTTCAGCAAGAAAAGCTTGAAACTCATGAGTGTAGTTGCTGGTACGATGCTCATGGGCAGTGTATTTGCCGGTTGTGGTGATGAAGGCAATGCAGATGAAATCAAAGTGGGTGCAAACTTTGAGTGCACGGGGAATGTTGCTAACTATGGTCAGGCAACGCTCGATGGTTTCAATCTGGCTATCAAGGAAATCAATGATGCCGGTGGTGTCAATGGCAAGAAAATCAAAGTCGTTTCGGCTGATAATAAATCCGAAGCATCGGAGGCTGTCAATGCGGCAACGAAGCTGATTTCCGATGATAAGGTAAAGGTTATCGTTGGACCGGCTGTAACGGCAAACGTCATTGCTGAATCGCAGGTGGCAACCGATAACAAGATTCCTATCATTGCACCGGATGCGACGAGCCCCGATGTAACGGTGGAAAATGGACAGGTAAAACCTTTCGTATTCCGTAGCTGCTTCATCGACCCGCAGCAGGGCTCGGTTATGGCAAAATTTGCGGCAGAGAAACTCAAAGCTAAGACGGCAGTCATCTATGTCGATAACAGCTCTGATTATTCCAAGAGCCTGGGCAAAGTATTCAAGGAGAAATTCGAAGCTGCTGGCGGCAAGGTGCTGATGGAAGAAGCTTTCCTGGCCAAGGATCAGGATTTCAAAGCTGCTTTGACGAAGCTCAAAACGGCCAATGCGGATGTCGTATTCGTTCCGGCTTACTATGAGGAAGTTGGCAAAATCGTAAAACAGGCGCGTGAGCTTGGCTTTAAACAGCCGTTCCTCGGTACGGATGGCTGGGATGATTCGAAGGTAGCAGATATTGCTGGTGCGGATGCCTTGAACAATACCTTCTTCAGCACGCATTATTCGGATAAAGATGCTGAGGTAAAAGGTTTTGTCGATGCCTTCACGAAAGAGTATGGCCATGCACCAAATGTATTTGCAGCCCTTGGCTATGATGCCGGTAAGATGCTGGCTGATGCCATCAAACGGGCAGGCAGCGATGATCCGGAGAAGATCCGCGAGGCACTGGAGCAGACCAAGGACCTCAAGGTTGGTACAGGTACCATCACGATGGATAAACACCATAACCCAATCAAGCAGGCAGTTATCCTGGAGAATAAGAACGGCGACCGCGTCATGGTTGCTAAGATCATGCCGGATGCTGAGTGATTGAGCAATAAGGCATATACAGGGGCCGCAGAGATGCGGCCCTTTGTACTATCGTAGGTTGTCCTTCAAGGATGGACTCTATGATAATAAGGAGGAAAATTATGGAAGTTACGCACCAGGTCCTGCAGCAGCTCGTCAATGGCATTTCGCTGGGCAGCATTTATGCGCTGATTGCGTTAGGCTATACGATGATTTACGGTATCATCAAGCTCATCAACTTCGCTCATGGCGATATTTATATGGTGGGTGCTTATATCGGATTTTATGCGATTACGCAGGCACAGTTATCAATCGTACCCGCGCTGATTATCTCGTTTGTGGTTACTGGTATTCTCGGTATGGTGGTGGAGAAGCTGGCCTATAAGCCCCTTCGCCATGCACCGCGTATTTCGGTGCTCATTACGGCCATCGGTGTTTCGTTTTTCTTGGAGTACACGAGCATGTACTTCGTATCGCCGACGCCGCGCACGTTCCCGGCACTTTTCGGCGATGTGGCCATCGAATTGGGCGGCATTGTCATCAATGGGCAGCAGATGCTGATTCTCGGCATTACCACCATCTTAATGATTGTACTTACTTATGTGGTTCACAGAACCAAAACCGGTAAGGCGATGCGGGCGGCTTCGTTTGACACGGAGACGGCGCAGCTCATGGGTATTGATTCGGACCGCATTATTTCCATTACGTTTGGCATTGGCTCGGCGCTGGCGGCTGTGGCCGGTGTGCTGGTCGGTGTCTACTATAATTCCATCGACCCGCTCATGGGCATCATGCCGGGCCTCAAGGCTTTCGTTGCCGCCGTCCTCGGTGGTATCGGTATTTTGCCGGGAGCTGTGGTCGGTGGTTTGATTCTCGGTATTGTCGAGGCGTTTGTGTCGGGATTTGTGTCCTCGACCTTCCGCGATGCGGCTGCCTTTGCCATTTTGATTCTCGTGCTGCTGTTCAAGCCGACGGGCATCTTTGGCAAGAATACGAAAGAAAAAGTCTAAGGGGGGAGCTTCATGAAATATTTACGCAAAAATGACTTTATCATGATTGGCTTCGCCGTAGTTTTGTTCGCGGTACTTCAAGGACTTATCGCAGGCCGTATCCTGAGTTCCTTCTGGCAGCTCAATCTGTTGATTGTAGGCATCAATGTTATTATGGCGGTGAGCCTCAATCTTATCAATGGGTATACGGGCCAATTTTCCTTGGGACATGCGGGCTTTATGGCTGTCGGTGCCTATGTGGGCGTTGTGCTCACGACGAATTTCCATCTACCGTTCTTGGCGGCATTAGTGGCAGGAGCTGTGGCGGCTGGTATCCTTGGTTTCCTCATCGGTATTCCGACCTTGCGGCTGCGCGGTGACTATCTGGCTATCGCTACGCTGGGACTCGGGGAGATTATTCGCATCGTTATCATGAATATCGATTATGTGGGTGGTGCAGCTGGTTTTAAGGGCATTCCCCATCACACCACCTTTGCCTGGGTGTTTTTCCTCATGCTGTTTGCCTTGTTCTTCATCAAGAATTTCGTGAACTCGAATCAGGGGCGTGCCTGTCTCGCTATTCGCGAGAATGAGATAGCGGCGGAATCGATGGGGGTCAATACGACGAAATATAAGATTATGGCCTTTACTATCGGTGCTGCTTTTGCCGGTGTGGCTGGGGTCTTGTTTGCCCACAGTTTTTATCTCATCAGTCCGAATTCCTTTACCTTCATGCAGTCCTTTAACTATCTTATCATGGTAGTTATGGGCGGTTTGGGGTCGATTACGGGGTCCATTGCTGGTGCCTTTGTGGTTACTTTCATTTCGGCGGCACTGGCCAGCTGGCCAGAATTCCGCATGATTATCTATGCACTGGCATTGATCTTAATGATGTTCTATCGCCCGCAGGGCTTGTTTGGCTATATGGAAGTTACGAATATGCGTATCTTCCGCAAAATCTTCAAGAAAGGGGGCCGCGCTGATGGCTAAGGAATTACTCAAGGCAACCGATGTGTCGGAGGTATTTGGCGGCCTCAAGGCAGTTTCAGATTTCAATTTCCATATCAATAAAGGTGAACTGGTGGGCCTCATCGGGCCGAATGGTGCTGGCAAGACTACGGCCTTCAATCTGATTACTGGCGTTTATCAGCCGACTACAGGTGAGATCCAGTTCGATGGCAAGAGCATTGTGGGCTTGAAGCCCTATCAGATTACCCAGCGCGGCATTGCCCGTACCTTCCAGAATATCCGGTTGTTTTCCGAGCTTACAGTTCTTGAGAATGTCAAGATTGCGTTTCACTTTCATGTCAAATACGGCTTGCTGGAGTCGGTGTTCCGCATGGGCCGTTACTTTAAAGAAGAGGAAAAGATTGAAGAAGAAGCCCTGAAGCTTTTGAAAATCTTCCATCTGGAAGATAAAGCCGGTGAGCTGGCAAAGAATCTTCCCTATGGCGCCCAGCGGCGGCTGGAGATTGCGCGGGCGTTGGCCGCTAAGCCGAAACTCTTGTTGCTGGACGAGCCGGCGGCTGGCATGAATCCCCAGGAGACGAAAGAACTCATGGAGATGATTTCTTGGATTCGCAAGGAATTTGGCTTGACGATTCTCTTGATTGAGCATGACATGAGTCTGGTCATGGGGATTTGTGAACGCATCTATGTATTGGAGTATGGCATGATTATCGCTCAGGGAACGCCGGATGTTATCAAGAACGACCCGGAGGTTATCCGGGCATATTTGGGAGGCGAGGCATAATGGGCAAACTGCTGGAATTGAAGGACTTAAATGTCTATTATGGTGCCATCCATGCGATTAAGGGAATCAGTCTGGAAGTCAATCAGGGAGAGATTGTCACTCTTATAGGAGCCAACGGCGCTGGTAAATCGACGACGCTCCGCACGATTTCGGGGCTGTTGAAGCCAAAGTCTGGTACGATAACGTTTGAGGGAAAAGATATAGCGGGTATCAAGGCGCATGAAATCGTCCGCAGCGGCATCAGCCAGGTGCCGGAGGGACGCCGCATATTCGCGGAGATGTCTGTTATGGAGAATCTCGACTTGGGAGCCTTCACGCGCAAGGATAAAGATGGAATCAAAGCGGACATCAAGCATGTATTTGAACTGTTCCCGCGGCTGGAGGAACGCAAGAATCAGATTGCGGGAACGCTCTCGGGCGGTGAACAGCAGATGCTGGCTATGGGGCGTGCGCTGATGAGCCGGCCGCGGCTGTTGCTGCTGGATGAGCCATCCATGGGGCTTGCGCCGCTGCTCATAAAAGAAATCTTCAATATTATCGTCGATATCAACAAGGCGGGGACAACGGTGCTGCTGGTAGAGCAGAATGCCAATATGGCTTTGTCGATAGCCAATCGGGCCTATGTCCTGGAAACGGGACGCATAACCCTGTCTGGCGGTGCCAAGGAGCTGGCGGCCAGTGAAGAAGTGCGCAAAGCTTATCTGGGCGGTTGATTGCTGGAAAGGAGAAGGGATTCGCCGGATTTTGGCGAATCCTTTTGTATATATCAAAATCCCGGGGCAGCAGCACCGGGGGCAGAAATGGAGGTTATCCTTATGTTCGTAGCTAATCGTATGACGAAAAATCCTGTGACCATTGCACCGGATGCATCTCTGGATGATGCGTTCCTGGCGATGAAAAAGGGAAATTTCCGCCGGCTGCCGGTTGTGGAAGATGGCAAGCTGGTCGGTTTTTTCAGTGATAAAGACCTTATGCGGGTGGCGCCTTCCCCGGCGACGACGTTATCCCGGTATGAGGAAAAGTCCCTGCTGGATAAGCTCAAAGTGGCGGAAATCATGAACAAAAATGTGATTTCGGTTCAGGAGGATGCGACGATTGAAGAGGCGGCACTCATTATGTACGACAAGAAAATCGGCGGGCTGCCGGTTATCTCTGAGGTCGGTGCAGTGGTGGGCGTTATTACCGAGACGGACATCTTCAAGACCTTTGTCGACGTCATGGCGCTTTCCGGAGGCAAGACACGGCTGACCGTACTGGTGGACAATAAGGTCGGCGTGGTCAATGAGATTTCTGGTATCTTTGCGGCAGAAGGTTTGTCCATTGACAGCCTGGTGACCTGCAAGCAGGAAGATGGCAGTTATGAGATTGTTATCCGCGGTATAATCCCCGATGTGGAAAGCATCAAGAAATCCATAGAGGAAAAGGGGTATAAGGTAATTCACTCCGTCAAATTTGAGTGAAAAATAACTTGGCAGACGAGCAAAAAATATGCTTGATTTTTGACGCGTTACCGTCGATAATATAAATAGGAATACTTTGCTCTGATATGTAAGTGTAAGTGAATAACATTAAGGAGGAAGCTAACATGGATGTCAAAGGAATTGCTTCGCTCTCCCAGCAAACCGCTGCTTTGAGTGCAAGCTACAAGAAAACCACAACGTCGACCACAACGGATGATGCGCAAAAGCTGACGACGACGACCTCGACCACAGAGGCCTTCAGTCTGAACATCACTGCTTCGGCAGAGAAGGCATCGGGGACCCTGAGGGGGATGACAACCGAGCAGGTGGATGCGCTTAAAGAGGGAATCCAGAAGAGCTATCAGCTCATGATTAAAACGATGACGGAGCAGAATGCGAAACTGCAGGGATGGCTGGACCAAGGCATTGGCCAGCTGAACTTTGGGGGGATTCTCTTCGGTACGGATAAATTTGCTTTGCCGCCGGTGGGAACGACACCGGAAGAAGCGCAGGCGGCCATCAGCGAAGGCGGTGCTTACTCGGTGGATGCGGTCGCAACGCGTATCTTTGATATGGCTTCGACGATTGCTGGCGGTGATCCGGAGAAACTCAAGGCAATGCAGGCTGCAGTGGAGGAAGGTTTCAAGCAGGCTGGTCTGGTCTGGAAAGATGAGATCGGTCAGGATGAGATGCCGCAGATCACGAAAGATACGCAGGCAGAAATCAACAAGCGGTTCGAGGAACTTTACGCAAAGCTCACGAAGCCTGCGTCCGAGTGATTGGGATTGGCAAAATGAAATAAGACAGAAGCTGCTGATGCGGAAACGTGTCAGCGGCTTTTTTTTGGCGAGCAGGAAAATGGGCGGAAAAAAGAGTTTATTCCAATACAAAATAGAAGCAAAGATGATTTTTATCACGGCGAAACCAAAAGGGGGGAAACCATGGGATTAAAACAGAAATTCTTGATACTGTCAGGACTCGTGGGGGGGGTTGTTCGCCATCGTGTCGGTCATTGGGGATTACATGTCCAGCACAGCTTTGCGGGAGAGTGTTGACAGTGGATTGCGTTCCTCGGTCATAGCGAAGGCAAATCGTATTGATGGCTGGTTGAAGACCAAAGAGTCCTTCGCCATTGCTACGGCTAATCATATGACAAGTCTTGATGGCGATATGGAGCCGCTGAAGGCGAAGGCGACGTTGGGAACGACGGTGTCGGATAAGGAACTGTTGGATCAAGCGATTTTCACGGATGCCTATGTCGATAATTCAACCGGGCGTTTGATCGTTTCAGCTGCCGCACCAATCAAAGCGGAAGGCAAGTTCATCGGCGCCGTATGCACAGATATTTCGCTGGATACGCTGCATGAATCAGCAGCTGCAGGACATCAATAGGGCTAAGGAACATGTGGATGTGGTCTTCCGCGATATCACCGCTATGGCGGATAAGGCCCGGCTGGTATCGGACATGTCCAATCAGACGGCTGAAGCTGCACAAAATGATGCGGAGCTTATGGAGCAGGCCGTTGCCCTTATGGGGAACATTGAAAATAGCGTCATTGCCTCGGCTGATGTGGTACGCAAGCTGGGGGAGAACAGCCAGCAGATTGGCCAGATTGTGGAGGCGATATCCTCTATTTCGCAGCAGACCAATCTGTTGTCGCTCAAGACGGTAACTGATGGTGCGGAGCACATTGTTGGCGCGGTGGACAATATCGATACCATAAGCCGAAAGACGGCCAACAGCACGCAGACCATATCTGCGGCTACGGAAGAGCAGTCGGCATCGAATGAGGAAATTGCGGCAGCATCGCAGTCGCTGGCGAAAATGGCAGCGGATATGCAAACCGCAATCAGTAAGTTCAAGCTGTAAGCGGGGAATTTTCCGTCAGGGAAATATGAAAAGTCCGGTGATGTCCTAGCGTATCACCGGACTTTTTTCGCAAAGGGATTTTCGGGAGTCTTTTGTGCTTTGTTGCCTATACAGCGGATTTTTTTTGTAGTATGATAACATTAGCTGAAATAGATGGTGCGATTTGAGGGACGGAAACAGTGGAGGAATGACCATGAAAATACTGATAGCTGAAGATGACCGGCTCAGTCGGACCTTTCTCAAAGAGTTCATGAAAACTTATGGAGCCTGTGATTTGGCAACGGATGGAATGGAGACTTTAGATTTGGTACTGGAGGCCATGAAGCAGAAAGAGTCCTATGACTTGCTCTGCCTGGATATTATGATGCCAAAGGTCGATGGATTTAAGGTACTGAAAGTCATTCGAGGATTAGAGCAGCAGTATAAAGTTCCTCAAGAACAGCACATGAAAATCATCATGATGACCGCTGTGGTTGATGTTGATTATGTGGATCAGGCCTTCAGCAGTGGTTGTGATGCTTATGCGTCAAAACCAATCAACATGGAGAAAGTACAGGAAGTCATGCAGCAGCTAGGGCTGGTTCCTGTGTCCCAAGAGTGATAGAAAAAGCCCCCATAAGTTAGACCTAGAAAATCTAACTTTATGGGGGCACTACATTTGGTCTGGCTTATAGGGGCTTTTCTTTTCGCTTATTTTTTTTGCCTTGTCATGAGATGGGAAACAGCTCCCAGCAGATTGGCATCGTTCCCGTGCTGGCAGGCAAGGATATGGGGGCGGATGCGGGCGACTTTGGCATCGCGGAGGATGTTGTCGAGATGTTTTTCGATGTTGGGAATCAAATCGGCACGGGCGCTGATGGCACCACCGAGCAGGAAGGCCTCCGGATCGAAGATGTACTGGATATCGTAAATGGCGCGGGCCAGATATTCATACATGTCCTCGATATAGCACTGGGCATCTTTGTCACCGGCTTCGGCCATGGCATAGATTTTTTGTCCGTCAAGATCGCCAGGGGGGATCTGACGGTCGCTGGCCAGCTGGCGGACCAGGGCACCGGAACAACCGCTTTCACTTAGGATGTTTTTTCGTTCGCTGACGTAAAGGTAGCCGAATTCGCCGCCGTGAAGATGCGCCCCGTGAATGATTTCCTTATTGTGGACGAGGGCACCGCCAACCCCCGTGCCAAGAACGAAAAAGGCAACATCCTGGTAATCTTTGCCCGCTCCAGTCCAAACTTCGCCTAAGGCAGCGCAGTTGGCGTCATTTTCCATCGCAGCTGGAAGGCCCAGCTGTTCCTCTAAGACTTGAAGGATAGGGAAGTCATGGATGTAGGGCAGGGCACTGCTGCCGCCTATGATACCAGTGGTTTCGTTTACCGCGCCAGGCAGGGAAAAGCCAATGCCGGCCAGCATGTAATGTTCGGAAAGCTTGTTTTTGGCAATAGCCAGCTGGGTATAGAAGTCTTCCAATGTTTCAGGAGTCCGGAAGGAACCGCGGTCATAAAATTGGCCACTTTCATCAAGGACGGCAAACTTTACGCTGCTGCCGCCGACATCAAAACCGAGAAAATACATCATGACATCTCCTTTTATCGTTGTTGTGTTCAGCCTATCATAGGAGATGTGCCGGTTCAATAGCTTTTCGGAAGCTTGGTCGAATGCTTCAGAAAGAACAAGAAAAAACAATTATTTTTTGAGACAAGCTTCCATGATGAATTGGTTGGCAAGGACATTCATGTTGGCCGAATTGATGGCAGCGGCTTCGCGGAAGTCCCTCCAGGCATCGTTATATTTCTTTTGCTGGATATGGGCAACGCCAATCAGGTTGCGGGCGTCTGCGGATCGGTCTTCAATCTGCAGCAGTTGTTCCATATCGGCGATGGCTCCGTCGTAGTCCTTGGCTTCATAGCGCAACAGACCGCGATTGAACCACCCCTGGTTGAGGCTTGGAGCGAGTTCCAGCAGGGCGTCGTAGTCTTTGCGGGCTAATTGTTTATTGCCCATCCGGGTGGCAGTGATCGCGTGATCGTAGCGTGCCTCACTGGATTGCGGGGCAAATACCAGCGCTTGGGAGAAATCTTTGAGCGCGGCGGTGTAGTCGCCGCGGTTATACCAGACAATACCGCGATAGATGTAGGAGGAGGCTTCATCGGGAGCACTCTTGACTTTGCGGTTGCCGGCATCGAGGGCGGCATCGGAGGCATCTGGGGCTTGTGCCTGGCGCCAGAGGCTTAGGATTTCCTGGCCGTAGTTTTTGCCGGGAACCGCCCAAGCGCCGTTAAGCCCTGTCCATTTTAAGACTTTGCCGTGGAGGTCTGGGCGGTTGCGGACTACATGCCAATAGCGGGGATCGACAATCGTGATGGATGGTTTTTCCACGCGGGTGTAAGCTAGCAGGTGCTGGATATGCGCGCGGACGCCAAGCTGTGCCGTAGCAAAACTGTGGCCGGGTTCGTGATTGCCGGTGGCACCGAGGCCGCAGAAGTTGTTTTGTTGGGGGGAAACGTCACCGCCATAACCGAAGAAACCTGTTTCTTTGAGGGCTTGGCATAAAGCAACATCCGGGCGGATGCCCTCACGGCCGGCTTCCTGATAGTAATAATTTACGATATCTTCGACGCTGCAGGTGAGTTTCGGCTGGGTACTGTGTTTTTTGATGAAGCTTATCATCTGTTCCTGGGTGGCTTCCGCCGGTCCCATAATCGAGATGGTATCGGGAGCTGCGTCCACGGTCATCATAGGAGAATCAAAGGCTGGGGCCAGTTTCCACTGAACCTGGGTAATAGCCTTTTTATTGATGCTCCGGGGCATTTCCCGGGAAAATTCCGGGCGTCCCGGCAGCGTGCGGCTCGCTACTGGTGTGTTGGCAATCTGAGGGGAAGCAGATGCTGCTTCGGTGGCAGTGGGCTGCAGGCTGGTAGCCAGCAGGCTGCAGGTAATTGATGCAGCCAATAGGGAACGACGAAAACGCATAATAGTACCTCCAAAAAATGGCAACAAAAAACTCCATGGCGAATGCCATGGAGCAAAAATTCGATTTGGAGCGGGTAATGGGAATCGAACCCACCTCTCTAGCTTGGGAAGCTGGCATTCTACCGATGAACTATACCCGCATCGACTTCTATAGTTTATCATCTTTAGCGCAGAAATGCAAGAATTTGCAAATAATATTTTTTGTTCCCGAATTGCAATAATAAGTTGAACACCCGGCGAACCTTTATGCAGTAAGTGC
>CALYVJ010000037.1 GCA_945494195.1 uncultured Selenomonas sp.
GACACCGGCTGCTCCGGCAGCTGCACCGGGCATGGGCATGCCGGGCATGATGTAAGGGGTTCCTTATATCAAAATTTGAAGGAAAAGATAAGACAGGCTATGAGGGAAACTTCATAGCCTGTTTTTTATCTTGACGGGGGAGGACGACTGGTATTGACTAGCTTCGATAAATTGGTTATAATGTTCAAGCATTGAAAATTTCATCAATGCCTGAAAAAGAGGAAAATCCAGAAGAGAATATCCTGTTGTTCTGGTGTAACAAAAGAAATGAATCATTTCTAGCGCAAGTTCTCAAGAGTGGTCGTATTGCTTTTGAGAAGACGAGGAGAAGGTTGTCGAATAGTCAGCGGATGCCTTCCGGCCGGCCCGGTCGATAGAGATCTGTTAAAGCCCAGGTGTGAGCTTGGGGGAAGAGCGGATGGAGGACACAACAGGAATCGCACAATTTCATAGGAGGTACTATTATGTGTGGTATCGTTGGTTATGTTGGGGACAAGCAGGCGGCAAATTTCCTGCTCGAAGGCTTGGCAAAGCTCGAGTATCGTGGGTACGATTCGGCTGGTATCGCTGTATTCAATGGTGAGAGTATCCGTGTGGAGAAGAGTGTTGGCCGTTTGGCATCCTTGAGGGACAAAATCAAGGATGATATGCCGCAGGGCGTGATGGGCATTGGTCATACCCGTTGGGCAACGCATGGTCGTCCATCTGACCGCAATTCCCATCCGCATACGGATTGTTCCGGTGATTTCGTCGTTGTCCATAATGGCATCATTGAGAACTATCTGACGTTAAAAGAAGATCTCATTGAAAAAGGCCACGTGTTCAAGTCGGAGACTGATACAGAAGTGGTCGCACATCTCATCGAGGAAGTCTACAACGGTGATTTTGTGGCATCGGTACGAGAAGTCCTGCGCCGTGTTGAGGGCTCCTATTCGCTCGTGTTTATGTGCAGCAAACATCCGGGGATGCTGATTTGTGCAAAGCAGGATAATCCGCTGGTCATCGGTCTGGGTGAGGGCGAGAACTTCATCGCATCCGATATCCCAGCTATCATCCAGTATACGCGCCGTACTTACATCCTCAACGACGGGGAGATGGCTGTCCTCACGAAGGATTCTATCAAGATTTCCAACCGTCAAGGTGAACCGGTGACCAAGAAGGTCTTTGAGGTTAATTGGAATGCCGAAGCTGCTGAGAAGGGTGGCTATGAGCACTTCATGCTCAAGGAAATCCATGAGCAGCCGAAGGCAGTTCGTGACACCACGAGTCCGCGTATTTCCAAAGACGGTAAGAGCATCGTCATGGATGAACTCAAATGGGATGTGGATTATCTCAATTCGTTTAATAAGATTTATATCGTTGCCTGCGGCACGGCTTATCATGCCGGTCTGGTCGGCAAGTTCTATATCGAGAAATTGGTTCGTACGCCGGTAGAAGTCGATGTTGCGTCGGAATTCCGTTATCGGAACCCGATTATCGATGAGAACACCTTGTTTATCGTGGTTTCCCAGTCGGGGGAAACCAGTGATACGCTGGCTGCCATGAAGGAGGCAAAACGCTTGGGGGCAAAGACGTTGGCTCTTACCAATGTCGTCGGTTCTTCGATTGCCCGTGAGGCGGACCAGGTCATTTATACGTGGGCTGGCCCAGAGATTGCCGTTGCGTCCACGAAGGCCTATACGACGCAGATTGTCTTGTTCTTCATGCTGGCCCTTTATATGGCCCAGATTAAGAAGAGCCAGCCGGCTGAGCGTTTGGCGGAGCTTATTGGCCAGCTCCAGAAGATTCCGGCGCAGATTAGCGAAACGCTGGAGGATGTAAATCCAATCAAGACGTTTGCGAAGCAATATGGTTTCAACGAAGACGTATTTTATATTGGCCGTTCCTTGGATTATGCAGTAGCTCTCGAGGGGTCCTTGAAACTCAAGGAGATTTCGTACATTCATGCTGAAGCATATGCAGCTGGTGAGCTCAAGCATGGCACGCTGGCTTTGATTGTTGAAGGGGTTCCGGTCATTGCCCTGGCAACTCAGAAGAGTGTCTATGAAAAGACGCTGTCCAACATCAAAGAGGTCAAGGCACGTGATGCCGTGGTAATTGGTATTGCGGCTGAGGGCGATGAGGAACTGGAAAAATATGTTGACCATGTTATCAAGGTTCCAGAGACAGATGAATTGCTGATTCCAATCCTTACGGTTGTACCGTTGCAGCTGCTGGCATATTTTGCCGCTATCACGCGTGGCTGTGATGTCGATAAACCGCGCAACCTGGCTAAATCTGTTACGGTTGAGTAAACGGGAGGGCTGTTGCCGGATTGTAGTAGAGTCCCGTTCGTATCGTAGATACGGACGGGACTTTTTGGTGAAAAAGATTCTTTTGTATTAAACAGTTTCATGCTAAAATAGAAAGCGTTCTTTTTAGCACAATTGGCATTGTAGGAGGGTAAATGAGAAGAATTGGCAAGAGAATTATTGAAACTTGAACACATCAATAAATCCTATGAAGATAGACAGATTTTGGAAGATCTCAATCTCACTATACACGAGAATGAGTTCCTGACTTTGCTGGGGCCGTCGGGCTGCGGAAAGACTACGATTTTGCGTATGCTGGGCGGTTTTGAGACACCGGATAGCGGCCGTATCCTGTTTGACGGCAGGGACATCACCAGTCTTCGCCCGGAAAAACGTCAAGTCAATACGGTATTCCAGAAGTATTCCCTGTTTTCCCATATGGATGTAGCAGAAAATATTGCTTTTGGCCTGAAGCTTAAGGGCAAGAGCCAGAATTACATTCGGGATAAGATAAAATTTGCCTTGAAGCTCGTCAACCTGGATGGTTATGAGCATGCCAGGGTTACTCAGATGTCCGGTGGACAGCAGCAGCGGATTGCGATTGCCCGTGCTGTCGTCAATGAGCCGAAAGTCCTTTTGCTGGACGAACCTTTTTCGGCACTGGACCTTAAGCTTCGTCAGAGCATGCAGCGGGAGATGGTCAAACTCAAAAAAGAGTTGGGCATTACCTTTGTTTTTGTCACCCATGACCAACAGGAAGCTCTGTCGATGTCGGATACTGTCGTGGTCATGAATCAGGGCTGGATCCAGCAGATCGGCACGCCGGAAAGCGTTTATAATGAACCAGAGAATGCCTTTGTGGCTGACTTCATTGGGGACAGCAATATTATCGATGGCATCATGGTTAGAGATAAGCTCGTGCATTTGCTGGGCAAAGATATTCCCTGCATCAATACGGGGTTTGGAGAAAATGTTCCTGTCGATGTGCAGATCCGTCCGGAGGATATCCAGATCTGTTCGCCGGAAGAGGGACAGTTCCGGGGGGTAATCCGCCAGGTTGTGTTCAAGGGAACAGTCTATGATATTACCGTGGAAGCGGGAGGCTTCTCTTGGCTGATCCAAACGATTACCGGTCATGAGCAAGGGGCAGAGGTAGGCATCTGTCTCGCGGCCGCTAATATACAGATTATGGCAAAACCGTCCTCGGAAGATGAGGAGGCCGTATCGGATGAGTAATTCAAAAGCTTTGCAGAAATTATTTGCGGTACCCTTTGGCATTTGGTCGGTCCTGTTTATTGTCCTGCCACTGTTTTTTGTGCTTTGGCATGGGCTGACGGATGGGAATGGTGCGTTTTCGCTGGAAAATCTCACGACAGTGCTTCAATGGGAGTATTTGAAGGCTTTGGGCTTGTCGGTAGAGTTGGCACTGGTCAGTACGGTCATCTGTCTGCTCGTGGCCTATCCGCTCTGCCTTATCCTTCAAGGGCTTCGCAAGGCGAAGGGGATTATGATTTTCCTGTTGTTCCTTTTGCCTCTTTGGATGAATTCCCTGCTTACGACCATGGCCTGGCAGACGATTTTGGAGAAGAACGGGATACTCAATGAAATCCTGCGTTCTTGTGGATTGCCGGATTTTACCCTTATCAACACGCCGGCGGCTATCATTATCGGTATGGTTTACAACTTCCTGCCATATATGGCACTGCCGCTTTATGTGTCAATTTCCCGTATTGACCACAGTATCATTGAGGCAGCTTGGGATTTAGGGGCTAATCGCTGGCAGACATTCCGCCATGTAATGGTACCTTTGTCGATGCCAGGGATTGTCAGTGGTTGTACCATGGTGTTCATTCCTGCATTGACAACCTTTGTTATCAGTGCATTGTTGGGAGGAAATAAGATCCTGCTCATCGGCAATATCATCGAGCAGGAATTTACGGCAGCTTATGATTGGCAGCTCGGCAGTGCGTTATCGATGGTCCTGATGGTATTCATTATCCTGAATATTTTGCTGGAAGCCTTTACGGAAAGCAAGAATTCCCGAAAGAAGGTGAAGGCATGAGAGAGAATGTCAAAAAGTTCTATTTAGGACTGATCGTATTGTTCATGTATGCGCCGATTGCAGTCCTGATTGCCCAATCCTTTAATGCCAGCCGCTATCGCGGGCAGTGGACGGGCTTTACGTTTCAATGGTATGCTGCCTTGATTGAGAACGAAGATATCATGAATGCATTCCTCAACACGGTTTCGATTGGTATGCTGTCAGCGGTTATGGCGACTCTGCTGGCGCTGGTGACTGCGCTGGGAATGCGGCGTATGGGGAGCCGGGGCCGGATCTTTTTCCGGGGACTGGCTAATATTCCGCTGCTCAATGCCGATATTGTTACGGGAATATCGCTGATGCTGTTATTCCTGGGACTTGGCTTGCGGCTGGGCTATGATACGATTCTCATGGCTCACGTGGTCATCAATCTGCCTTATGCCATGCTTTGCATTTTGCCGCAGGTATTGATGATGGACCGTGTCTGCTATGAGGCTGCTTTGGACTTGGGAGCAACCCCGGCACAGGCCTTTTCCCGTGTAATCTTGCCGGAATTGAAGCCAGGCATCATGGCAGCATTCCTCTTATCGTTTGCCATGTCGGCAGATGATTTTATCGTGACGTACTTCACGAAGGGCGCGGGGATTGAGACGTTGACGACAGAAATTTATGCAGAATTGAAGCTGGGAATCCATCCTGAGATGTATGCCCTTTCTACCTTGTTCTTTGGTGCTGTGGTGGTATTGGTATCGCTGTTGTTGTTCAACTACCGCGTTATCCGCCGGTACCGGAAAGCGGAGAAAAGGGGGGCAGAGGAATGAAGATGTATTGCCGCAGTCTGATAGTTCTGCTGTTGTTCGTTGGCAGCCTCTTTTTTACTGGTTGTGATATGTTTGCCGAGGAGCAGGAAGAGGGAGATAATCTTCTCTACGTTTATAGCTGGGGGGATTACTTATCACCGGATGTTTTGGAGCAGTTTGAAGAGGAAACTGGCATTCATGTTGTTCTTGACGAATACGATACGAATGAGAGCATGTATCCTAGAATTGCTGAGGGGGCTGAAAATTACGATGTGCTCTGTCCCTCTGATTACATGATTCAGAAACTCATTGAGCACGATTTATTGCAGCCGCTGGATTTTGCCAAACTTCCCCACGCAATACAATATATCGGTGAAGATTTCTTTTTGCAGTCGGAAGCCTTTGACAAGGGACATAAGTATAATGTTCCTTATTGCTGGGGAACTGTCGGGATTATGTACAATACCAAGATGGTAGAGAAGCCTGTAGACAGCTGGGCAATCCTTTGGGATCCTAAGTACAAGGGCGAGATTCTCATGCAGGACTCCGCGCGGGATGCGTTTATGATTCCGCTTCGTCTGTTGGGGTATTCCATGAATACCGAGAATCCGGAAGAGCTTGAAGCAGCCCGGAATTTGCTTATTCAGCAGAAGACTTTGGTACAGGCCTATGGCGTGGATGATATTCGCGATAAATTGAGTTCGGGCGAAGCGGCGTTAGGCGTTATTTTTTCGGGGGAGGCAATCAACCTGATGAGGGCAAATCCGGATTTGCGTTTTTGTTCGGCTCCGAAAGAAGGGACAAACCTTTGGATTGATTCTTGGGTTATCCCGAAAAATGCCCGGCATGTCGAAAATGCACATAAATTTATCGATTTCCTTTGTCGTCCGGATATTGCTGCTAAGAATTTTGAGGCATTAGGTTATTCGACGCCTAATGTTTCGGTACGTGAGCAGGAAGAGGAGGATGAGGTGATGGAAGACTACCTAGATATCGCGTTCCCACCGGCAGAAGTCTATCGCGGGCAGGAAACCTATAGTTATTTAGGAGAGAAACTGGATAAGCTGTATACCCGCCTGTGGCTTCAAGTAAAAGTAGAATAATGGTTAAATAGCTGTGCTGCAACGGTTGGATGGCTATACGGAAAGTTCCCTAGCCCTTTTTTGACTGGCAAGGGAACTTTTTGCGTTATGTTAGAGGGTCATTTTGCTTTTATGTGGAATATATAATACTGTAAGTGGTTTGGTAGTGAGGAGGAGTTGACATTACTAGTTTTGTTAAGGAGCGATGTAGTATGGGATTAAAACAAAAGTTTTTGGTGCTAGCCGGTATAGTGGGGTTGTTAATGGCCATTATGTCCGTAGCAGGCTATTTATTGGCAAGTTCTGACTTGCAGACAAGTGTGGATACGGAGCTTTCTGCGACGATATCGAAAGAGGCTTCGAACCTCGATGGATGGCTGCGCGAAAAGAAAGCTGTCGATGTCAGTACGGCTAATGCGGCAACGGAAGCTAAAGGGGATTTAAGCCGTATCAAAACCAAGGCTTCCATGGGAACGATTGCTTCGGATAAAGAGATCCTTGACATGTCCATCGGCTTAGAGGATGGATATTTCGGCGTGTTCTATTCTCCGGATGATACAGGCAAGAAGGACCCCACGCAGCGTCCTTGGTATAAAGAGGCCAAGGCTGCTGGGCAAACGGTCTTTACCGAAGCCTATGTAGATGTCGGTACGGGAAAACTAGTGGTGTCTGTGGCAACCCCCATTAAAAATGAGGGGCAGTTCATTGGGGCAACCTGCACCGATATTGCGCTGGATGTATTAGAGAAGCAGGCCGAATCCATGAAATATCATGGGGAAGGCAAGGGCATCATCATGGAAAAGTCCGGAAACATCCTGGCAACAAATGGGATTGGCGAAGCCATGAAGAACGTCAAAGACGTGAAGGGCGTTGGCGAGCACTTTGGCGAGATGACCCAGAAGGAAAGCGGCTATTTTGAAATTGAACTCGATGGGGAAACGCAGCTCTTCTCTTATACGACGGTCCCAACAACTGGTTGGATTATTGGAATTGCCGTTCCTAAATCCTTTGTATTTGCTTCTTTGAACCAGTTGAAGATTATTTATGGCTTTTTAACGGTTTTAGGGCTTCTTACTACCATGGCGGTATTTATGATCTTTTCCCAAAAGATTACCAATTCGATCGTCAGTTTGAAAAATCATGCGACCTAGTTGGCTGAGGGCAATCTCAAAATGGAGCAGATACCGGTGTTGTCAAATGATGAAATTGGCCAGCTGACACGGGCCTTCAATACAATGAGCAATAATCTGCGCACCCTGATCACGCAGATGGCAACGACCTCAGAGCAGGTAGCTGCTTCGTCAGAAGAACTTACGGCTAATGCACAACAGTCGGCAGAAGCTTCGGTTCATGTGGCAGAAACGGTGGGCGGCATTTCGCTGGCTATGGAAAACCAGTTAAAGGATATCAATGGTGCCAAGCAGAGTGTTGATGTAGTGTTTACAGACATTACGGCTATGTCGGACAAGGCGCGTAAGGTTTCGAATACGTCCACCGATACTGCTAAGGCTGCCCAGCAGGGATCGGAATTGATGGAAAATGCGATTACCCGCATGGGACATATTGAAAAAAGCGTCATAGCATCGGCAGAGGCGGTGACCAAGCTGGGAGAAAACAGCCAGCAGATTGGTCAGATTGTCGAAGCGATTTCCTCTATCGCCGAGCAGACGAATCTTTTGGCGCTTAATGCAGCCATTGAGGCGGCTCGTGCAGGGGAATATGGACGTGGTTTTGCTGTCGTTGCGGAAGAGGTTCGTAAACTTGCCGCTGAATCGCAGGAGTCGGCAGAGCAGATCAAAGAGCGAATTGGCTCCATTCAAAAAGATACAGCGGAAGCTGTCGAATCGATGAATGCCGGGACGGAAGCGGTAAAATCGGGAACGGCTGCCATTCGCGAGGTCGGGGCAAGATTTGTGGATATCTTGTCAATGGTCAATGGGATCAATGAACAGATGGAGGAAATCACTGGTTCTGTGAAGACGGTGGCTGATGGCGCTGACAATATTGTCAGCGCGGTGGATTCTATCGATTCAATTAGCCGTAAGACGGCGGAAAATACGGGTTCTATTTCGGCTGCTACGGAGGAGCAGTCGGCGTCTAATGAAGAAATTGCTGCAGCATCGCAATCCTTGGCGAAAATGGCTGCTGATATGCAGATGGCAATAGGTAAGTTCAAATTTTAATAGACTCCTTATAGAAAAGGCCCTGCCTGGTCATACCCAGGCAGGGCCTTTTGTGAATAAATCAGTGGAAGGTTTTATCGAGGCAATAGGTGTTGCGTGTTTCTTTGGCCTTGTAAAGCGCTTTATCCGCCCGTTTTATCAGAGTGTCAATGGAAGTGTCATCCGTCAGGAACTGGGCAGCACCGATGGAAATCGTGATATTCATAGCGTGATTGTCGTTGGTGGCAAAACGGTGGTGCTGAATGCAGCCGTTAAGGCGTTTAAGATAGGAAGGCAAATCCTGTTCGTTTAGCGAGGGGAGAAGCAGGATGAATTCATCCCCACCCCAGCGGATAAGAAGATCATTTTGCCGGATGTTTTGACTGATGATTTTTACAGTTTCGGTCAAAACGTGGTCGCCAAAGTCATGGCCCATGGTATCGTTTACGGCTTTGAAGTGATCGATATCGAACATTACGAGGGTGATGTTTTTCCTGGTTTGTTGAAAGTTCTGTAAGGCTAGTTTTAGTTGCTGGGTTCCGTAATGGCGGCTGTGGGCTTTCGTAAGGGTATCATAATCAATAACGAGTTGCAGATCTTCCAGCTTTTCCTTTTGGGATTGGCGCTGACGCCGATAGAGACGAAAGAAATAGAAGGAAGTAAAGAGGATGCCGCCGATAGAAAATAAATAGCTGACGAGCAACAACCATTTGAGCCAAGTCCTTCCTTCAAAAATATTTTCCCAAACGGCATGATACGGGATACCCATACAGATAATCCAATTATAATCTGGATATAGGCGTGCATAAGTGAGTTTTTTGGATAATTCGTTGGAGTTAAGATCTTTGAAATAATAACTGTAGAAAAGAGATCCCTGTGCACGAATGACATCAAGTTCCGTACGATAAGGATAGTTGCCTTGGGCATCAGGTGTTTCGGTAGATAAGAGAATTCCCTCGGTGTTGCGGAGGTTTGGGTGGATGAGACGCCTAGCGTATCCATTTCCTCCGTCATAATCGATTACCTCATTGATCCATAGATAGGTGCCATCTTCATCAGTGCCGTCATAAAAGGTAGTTCGCAGAATATGTTCGATTACGGTTTGTACATCTTGTTCGGAAATTGGTTGATTCCGCTTTTGATGACTTTTGATGATTTCATGGCGGGTAGAATCGATATTTAAGGAAATATTATCGACGGTATTCTTGATGTATGTTTGTTGAAATTTTAATGCATTTTGATAAAGCACGTACGTCCCTGCCGCTTGGATAACGAATAGGAATATCAGACAAGTGAGGCAAAGATAAGCGGCGCGTGACAACGTCTTGTCTTGGGAGTTGATCATAGAATCATCGGCCTCTCATGCAAAGTAATGATGATGGGGAATATATCTGTCGTAAGTATTCGCGAGGAAAATAAAATTTCCTGCTAGAAAAGAGGATTCTTTCCAGATAGCTAGAATAAGACAGTAGTAAAAGTCAATGGTAGGTAAAATATGTTAAAGGAGTTGGAATTATGAATAAAAAAGCAGAAGCATTTCAGAAATATCTCGATGCAGATGAAAATAAGAAAACAGCTTTTCAACGGGAAGAAATAACCGAAGATGCACAGAAAACAGTGGTATTCCGCTCTCATGTAGTCGTTGAAGGCCAGCAGCTGCCAACCTTGGTAATCCTCGATGACAGTGTATTCTCTATGATCCGTATTCAGGTTTCGCCTCAGGCAAAGACCGAAGAAAATGAGCTTAAGGTAATGAAACTGGCGAATGACTATAATTTGAAATACAAACCCTTCAAATTGTATTTTGATGGAGCTGGTTCTTTGATTTTGGATGTTTGTCTGCTCACACCTGGAGAGGATTTTGGGGCATTGGGTGACGAAATCTATGGTATGTTTGATGTGCTTATCAACTTCCTTAATGAGTCGTATCGTCCGATAATGAAAGAAATTTGGTAAATAATAAAAAAATATATAAAAAAGTATTGACAAGTGCGTTGATGACGTGTAATATAATACAAGTCATCAGCGCATAACACGTTGTAAGTGCTAGTGATACAGATTGTTCTCTGAAAACTAAACAATGTAAAATGAAATCATGCAACATGATTTAA
>CALYVJ010000038.1 GCA_945494195.1 uncultured Selenomonas sp.
TCCCAAGGTTTGATTTTGTAACCAGACATATCGGGCACTCCTTTCTTATATTATAACATGAATGATATTGAGAGGATATTGGCATTATGCGCAAACTAATGTTCCTGACCTTATTATATCATAAAGAGAACATGAATTCTATATAAGGGAATGTATACACATTGTGCGTTGTGCCTTAGAAAATATTTTTTCGATAAGTAATAATAGGCGTCTTTTTTTTATGGGTAAAGGCGCTTATTTCGCCACGGAAAAATTCTTGGACTTCTATTTTTTTCGTTTGGCTTATGATACAATAAAGATTAGTATGTATGAAAGGTGGAATAGAGCATGAAAATCACCATCGGCAGCGATCATGGTGCTGTCCAGCTGAAAGAAGAAGTCAAAATGGTGCTCAAGGAATATGGCGATATCGAAGTTACGGATGTCGGCACGTTTGGCACGGAATCGGTTGACTATCCAGACATTGCAGAGAAAATCTGTGCGGATGTCGTTTCGGGCAAGGCTGACCGCGGTATTGCGCTCTGTGGTACGGGAATTGGCATTTCTATTGCCTGCAACAAGGTAAAGGGGATTCGCTGTGCACTTTGCAACGATGTTTATTCGGCAAAGATGTCTCGTCAGCATAACAATGCCAATGTACTGGCTATGGGCGGCCGTGTCGTTGGTTTCGGTCCGGCTGGCGAAATCGTTCGCGCTTGGGTAGAGGGCGAGTTCGAGGGTGGCCGTCATGAGCGCCGGGTAAATAAAATCATGGCAATCGAGCAGAAATAATCCTGTATTTGCCGCTATACTGTAAAACTAAAAATTAAGCAAGTGTCCGCATTCATCATCTGTTTTAGGAGGTTCTCCCTATGAGTCTTATGGAAACACTGAAGAAGTCTGATCCCGAAATCGCCGCACAGCTCGATCGTGAGCTGAATCGCCAGCGTACGAAGCTGGAGCTTATCGCTTCGGAAAATATCGTGAGCAAGGCTGTTCTGGAAGCCCAGGGCAGTGTGCTGACGAATAAGTATGCCGAAGGGTATCCTGGCAAACGCTATTATGGTGGCTGCGAATTCGTGGATGAGGTGGAAACGCTGGCTATCGAACGCGCGAAGAAACTCTTTGGCGCGGCTTATGCCAATGTGCAGCCTCATTCGGGGGCGCAGGCCAATATGGCGGTATTCTTTGCGCTGTTGCAGCCGGGGGATACCGTTATGGGGATGAATCTGACGGATGGCGGGCATTTGACCCATGGCAGTCCGGTCAACATGTCCGGTAAGTATTTCAACATTGTTCCTTATGGCGTCACGAAGGAAACCGAGACGATTGATTATGATGCACTGGAAAAGCAGGCAGAAGAGTGCAAGCCAAAGATGATTGTGGCAGGTGCTTCGGCCTATGCACGCGTCATTGATTTCCCGCGTTTGTCCGAGATTGCGGGGAAGGTTGGCGCTTATCTGATGGTGGATATTGCGCATATTGCCGGTTTGGTCGCTGCTGGGGAGCATCCAAACCCGGTTCCCTATGCTGATGTGGTTACGACGACAACCCATAAGACTTTGCGCGGCCCGCGTGGTGGTATGATTCTCTGCCGCGATGCTGAGTTTGGCAAGCAGTTCAATAAGGCTGTTTTCCCTGGTATCCAGGGCGGCCCGCTGATGCATGTCATCGCTGCCAAGGCTGTGGCATTGGGGGAGGCTTTGCGTCCGGAGTTCAAAGAGTACGCAAAGCAGCTCAAGAAAAATGCCAAGGCACTGGCCGATAGTTTGATGAAGAATGGTTTCCGTATTGTCTCGGGCGGTACGGACAACCACCTGATGCTTGTTGACCTTACGAGCAAGGGCATTACGGGCAAAGAGGCCCAGTTTGTGCTCGACGAGGTCAATATCACTGCCAACCGCAACACGATACCTTTTGAGCCGCTCTCCCCGTTCGTTACGAGTGGTATTCGTTTGGGCTCGCCGGCCCTTACGACGCGTGGATTCCAAGAGGATGATATGATAGAAGTAGGCAACATCATAGCAATGGTCCTTTCGAATCCGCAGGATGAAGCCACGAAAGAGGAGGCACGCAAGCGCGTAGCTGCCCTCTGCGAAAAATACCCGCTTTATGAGTAAAAAGGAGAAGAAAGAAAATGTCTGAAGATATGAAAGTCACCGTAATCGACCACCCGCTGATTCAGCACAAGCTGACGCTGATGCGCCAGAAGGATACGGGAACGAAGGATTTCCGTGAGCTTTTGGAAGAGATTGCTATGCTCATGGCGTATGAGATTACCCGTGATTTCCCGCTGAAGGAAATCGAGATTGAGACGCCGGTGGCAAAATGCAAAGCCAAGGTTCTCGAGGGCAAGAAGGTCGGTGTGGTTCCCATCCTGCGTGCAGGCCTCGGGATGCTCAACGGTGTCGTCAACATGATTCCGGCCGCTCGTGTCGGTCATGTGGGCATGTATCGTGACCCGAAGACGCTTAAACCGGTAGAGTATTATTGCAAGCTGCCGAATGACGTTGAAGAACGTACGCTTATCGTCGTTGACCCGATGCTGGCAACGGGCGGCAGTGCGTCCGCAGCTCTTTCCCTGCTCAAGGAGAAAGGGGCCAAATCCTTGATCCTCATGTGCCTCGTAGCAGCACCGGAAGGCGTCAAGGTTATCAACGAGGAGCATCCGGATGTACCGCTTTACGTGGCATCGATTGACGAAAAGCTCAACGAAAAAGGCTATATCGTACCAGGCTTGGGCGATGCTGGCGACCGCATTTTTGGTACGCTTTGATTGATTTAAAGGAGTAAGTATTTTGAGTAATTTAGAAGTAGGTATTGTCGGCCTGCCAAATGTCGGCAAGAGTACGCTTTTTAATGCGATTACGAAGGCTGGCGCTGAGGCGGCCAACTTCCCGTTCTGCACGATTGAGCCGAATGTCGGCGTCGTAGCGGTTCCGGATGAGCGCCTCAAGGTGCTGCATGAGCTCTATGATTCCAAGAAAACGACGCCGGCATCGGTTCGCTTTGTGGATATTGCTGGCCTCGTAAAAGGTGCCTCGAAGGGGGAGGGCCTTGGCAATAAATTCTTGGAGCACATCCGTCAGGTGGATGCGGTAGCCCATGTTGTCCGCTGCTTTGAAGACCCGAACATCACCCATGTTGAGGGGGGCATCGACCCGTTGCGCGATATCGACATCATCCAGACGGAACTTTGCCTGGCGGATCTGGAAGTGGTAGAAAAACGCATCATGAAAGTAGCCAAGCTGGCGAAATCTGGCGCCAAGGAAGCCCGTGTGGAGGATGAAATCCTGCGCCGTATCAAGGAAGCCCTCGATGAGGCAAAACCGGCCCGTCAGGTTGACTTGAGTGACGATGACCTTGAGGTCATCAAGGATATGAACCTTATTACGCTGAAACCGACGCTTTATGTCACGAATGTGGCTGAGGATGAAGTGGCAACGGCTTTCGCGGAAAATGCATATGTGCAGAAGGTTAAGGAATTCGCGGCTCAGGAGGGCGCAGAGGTAGTGGCTATCTCGGCGAAGGTTGAGTCGGAAATCGCTGAGCTTGACGAGGAAGAAGCTAAGGCGTTCCTCGAAGACCTCGGCGAGACGGAAAGTGGTCTTGACCGCCTGATTAAGGCAGCCTTTGATCTTCTGGGACTCCAGACGTTCCTGACGGCAGGCCCGGATGAATGCCGTGCTTGGACGATCGTCAAAGGAACGACGGCACCGAAAGCCGCTGGCAAAATCCATACGGATTTCGAGCGTGGCTTTATCCGTGCCGAGATTGTCAACTACGACGATCTCGTAGCGAACGGCAGCGTCGCCGCTGCTCGTGAGAAGGGACAGGTACGTGTTGAGGGTAAGGATTACGTCATGCAGGATGGCGATGTCGTAAACTTCCGCTTTAATGTATAAAATTTAATCATAGTCAAGGGGCTGGTGCATGTTTTGAGCATGTGAACCAGCCTCTTTGGGTTAGCTTGTGTTTTCGTAGTAGGGAAGTTATTATATAACAAAGGAAAGTGGATTTCTTAGTTTTGCAGGAGTGAAGCTAATTTATGTAGGAAAAAAGCGCTGTTTTTTCCTACATAAATTAGCAACTAGGAAAAAAACGCTGTTCTTTCCTAGTTGGGGTACTGAAATTATGTCATAAGAAGGGATGTTCGTATGGAGAGTATTCATTTAAACGCGCTGTTTCATTCTGATGAGCACAAATGGAATGAACTTTACCAATCGCTGTACAATTCGCCCTTGACGCATGTACTTGCATTCGATATTCATCCTGCGAAGAGTCAGCGTCACTATCCAGCGTTCTTTTATTATACGGAAGAACTTATGCAAACAACTATCTCGCTGATGAGCCAAATGAACGAGTTGACGAAAATTGCCAACCGTATTCCTGCTATTGCTATCGAGGCATTCCAACGGGCATGTTTGATAGAGGAAATAAAATCCAGTAATGATATCGAAGGGGTTAATAGTACGCGAAAGGAAATCAGTCAGGCGCTTGATGCGCAGGATAATATATCGGTAGCGGAAACTACACGCCTTTGGAGTACTGTTAATAAGTATATCAAGTTGCAGAATAAACAGGATATTTCTTTTAGCAATAGTTCGGATTTGCGCAAATTCTATGATGAATTTATTTTAGATGAAATTCGCAGAGATGATCCTAAAAATATTCCTGATGGCGAAATATTTCGAAAAAGCAGTGTGGAGGTATGGTCAAAAACAAAAGTGATACATCGTGGCGTTTTTCCAGAAAGACGCATTATCGATAGCATGGATAAAGCACTAGCGATATTGCATGATTCTCAAATTCCTAATTTGGTGCGAGTAGCAATTTTCCATTACCTGTTTGGTTATATACACCCATTTTATGATGGCAATGGTCGTACGTCACGATTTATCACCTCGTTTTATCTTGCGCGTATTTTGAGTCCGCTAGTGGCAATTCGGTTGTCTATAACCATAAAAAAATCGCTTCGCATGTACTATAAATTGTTTGAGGAGACAAATTCCTATGGAAATAGGGGAGATTTAACCCCATTCATTACAGGTTTTTTATGGATTATAGAAAAGAGTATCGTGCGTGTTAAAGAAGATTTAAAGGAGAAGGAGCGATTGTTAGAAGAATACAGCAGGTTGTTAGAACGGCTTGAGGCTGTTGATAATCGAACGGATAAAAGTATTTGTTATGTATTACTCCAAGCTGCTTTGTTTTCGGAGGATGGGGCAACACTAGCAGAGATTGCAGGAACTTTGCGAAAGAATGAACGGACGATAAAGACACATATTAATAATATTCCATCGGAGTATGTTTGCGTCGATAAAAGTCATCGTGCACATAGGTTTAAGTTAAATCTCGAGTCATTGCCCCTAATTGCTTCAATTTGATAGATATTGATTGCTACGCAAAAACGGGGTTGTTGCACGAGTGAGAAATCACTTATGCACAGCCCCTTTTGCTTTTCAACTTGACGATATCTTAGAAGCTTGAATGCTGCGATTTACCCGCAACTGGATACGATAGTTCTCTTCGCTCTCATAACCAGCATCTGCTACTACATTGCGGTAACGTTTGTTCGTGTAGCGTTCCATTTCCTGTAAAAATGGAATCAGGGTTGTCGTGTCCGCTGGCTGCGGGCCGACTGTAGCCCAGGTAACAAATTCAGAATCTGTGCCATACTGAATGTTGTAGGCAGGTTTTAGCTGGCCGTTTTTCATGGCATCCTCTTTCATCCGCATGAAGGTAGCATCTAAGTCTGTCTTGGCAAAGCTGCTGCGTTTCCCTATTCCATGGACAAACTGTATTCCCTGCTCTTTCTGCCGGGCTTTCAATTTGCGGCGTAGCTTCTTTAGCTGGTGTAAGTGGATAACATTGCCATATGAGAGGGAAACAGAAAAATCTTCCTTGGCCTTGTTCACGAAATCCGGCAGTTTTTCCAGAAGTTTAGCCTGGTTCTTTTGGACAGACTTTTTCCAGACAAACTTGTATTTGTTGGCAGCAGATTCGATTTTTGTTCCATCTTGCATATCTAAATTCTACATCTAATCCCGAGGTATTCAAGCCCCGGGATTATTTTTCATATATGAAAAAGGGTTGCTGCACATATCATTACGTGCAACAACCCCGTTTTGGGATTTATAACACGATTTTATTTCCTGCGGATGTTTACTAATACGTCATAGAGAGCGACGCCGTTTAGGGCGTTGACGGTTCCGTGTTTGCTGCTGCCCTGGTAGCTCAGGATTATATCGGGGGGCAGGTGGGAATCGAAGCGGAGGATTCCCGTCAGCTGCCCGTGCTGGTTCCGCAGACGGGCGATTTCAAGGTCGCTCTTTGTCTCTCCCTGGGGTGGTATTGCCCGTTCGTTGATGTCGAGCCATTGCTGGAAATACCCGGTGTAGATATCGAGGTCTTCTTCGGTCTGGGTAGTGGGGCCAAGGCTGTTGAACATGCCCTCACAGGCATTGCGCAGCAGGCCGAAGTTGCCCGAGTATTTGTTAAGGCAGAGGGGCAGTGTGGAGTTGAAGCGCGTTTTGAGATCCAGGATTTTGCGGGCGATGATGTCGATGGCGGTATCCCACGAGATGCGCTGCCAGTGGCCGCTGCCACGTTCGTGTTGGATCATGGGATAGAGAAGCCGGTCTTTATGGTAGACTTGTCGTTGGGATGCAACCATTGTGCATCGCCGGAATGTATCCGCGTCTGTCCGGAGAATTGTTACGACAAATTGCTCAATGGCATAGTCGTTCATCACAGTGAGCATTGTATCGGCTGTGGGCGTTGCGTGGGGGCATGCCCGTATGGTGCACCCCATCTTAACGCCAAAACGGGGAAAGTGGAGAAATGTGATTTCTGCCGGGATCGGTTAAAGGAAGGAAAACAGCCCATGTGCGTCGAATTATGTCCAGTGGGCGCATTGAAATTGATTCCCCTTGATGACGCAGAGCCAAGCGGTTTTTTTAGGGGACCCATTGGTGCGCTATACGCGTCCATCGATGCGTTTTTATCGAGGCACGTGAGCCGGTTTGTTTCTGGCGTAAAGAGGGGAAGAAGCTTCATGACAGGTGAATATGATGCCGATTTGCTTTGGCGTCATAATACGATAGAAGAAAAAATGAATATAGCCAGCCAGCTTCTCCAAGTGGAGCTGGCTGTAATCGAGCCCCTGGGGGATGTCCGTTATAAGACGGATGCCCTGTCAGAATCGGTGCTGTCTTTGTTGCGCAACCGCTTGAAAAAGATTCAGGAGATTCTGGGGGTAGAGCTGGGACGGACTAGTGACCGCGTACGTTTTTACGTGGCCTGCCAGGCAATCCGCATCATCAAGCGGCAAAAGTTCTAGTACAATAAATAGTAAAATCGAGACGGTCGGAAAATTTTTAGAAAAGGTGTGAAACCAATGGTTTTTGAAAGAACACATTCTCGCCTGGCTTTATGACTATCTTCGCGATGTGCGCCGCTACAGTGTATCGGCTTTTTGCAAAGATGTTGCCGCGGCGATGAACACCTTCCTGCTGTCGGAGCAGGCTGTCTGCTCCTTGCGTCTTATTTTTTCGGCTGGGAAAGATATAGTGTTTCGCGTCGGTCGGCGAGAACATCCATGGTTTCTTTTATCTGGGTGCGGATGGCTGGTCGCAGATTCCCCTGCAGGATACATTCCTCCTCGCCGGCTTCGGTGAGGATTTCCCCCCAGGGGTCAATGATGGCCGAGTGTCCGGCTAGCGGGGTGTCATGAGGGCCTAGCCCCGCTTCGTTGCAGGCCGCGATAAAAATCTGGTTTTCAATGGCCCGGGCGCGGATAAGCGTCTGCCAGTGGAACAGCCGGGTCTGTGGCCAGGCGGCGGGCAGGAAGAGAATACTGATGCCGGCTAAGGTCAGCTGGCGGGTGAATTCGGGGAAACGGATATCATAGCAGACGGCAATGCCGCATTTTACCCCATCGAGGGTAACCGTCACGAGACTGTTTCCCGGTTCGAAATCTTCGGCTTCGCCACTGGGGGTGAAGAGGTGGGCTTTATGGTAGGTCGCGGCTAGCTGGCCATTGCGGTCAAAGACATAGCAGGTATTGAAGACCTGTTTGCCGATGGCGTTGGCTACGGTACCCCCGACGATATTGACCTGATAATGATTGGAAAGCTTGGCTAGGGTGTCGCGCATCTGTCTGCCGTCGGGATCGGCGTAGTCTCGGATTGGCTGCGGATAAAAGCCTACCGGCCAGAGCTCCGGCAGCAGCAGGACATCCGGGCGGCTCTCCATGGCGGCTTCTGCCATGCGATAGAGGTTTGCGATATTCTTTTGGGGCTCGCCGAATGCGACTGCCATCTGCAGGATGGCAACTTTCATAGTAAATCACCTCATGAGGGGAGAAGATAAAATGGAAAAACAACAGTACAGCCTGGGCGATATCGTTCGCATGAAGAAGCCGCATCCCTGCGGCAGCAGTGAATGGGAAATCCTGCGGGTCGGCATGGACTTCCGTCTGAAATGCCAAGGGTGCGGTCACTTGGTGATGCTTCCCCGGCCGAAGTTCGAAAAAATGGTGCGTGCCATTGTAAAACACGCCGATTCGGAAAACTAAAAATAATTATATCATATCCTGGCGGTCGTGAAAGAGCCGTCCGGTGGATAAATAAATGCCTATTGGTTTCTTAGGGGAACCAGTAGGCATTTTTTACAATGTTATTGATGAAACAGGATTATTACTTGTAAATTTGTAATGGTTATGCTATTATAGGATACATGTTCACGATTAAAGGACATTTCTGGAGGAAACAGGGAAACTCCGGTGCAATATATCCATTAAGAGCGAACAAGCACATTTATATTCTATTTTTAGGGGAGGAGTTTCCATTATGAAAAAGACTCTTGTATCCGCACTGACGACGGCCCTCGTGGTTGGCGCAGCCAGTACGACTTTTGCCGCAGCAAATCCGTTTTCCGATGTACCGGCTGACCACTGGGCTTATGATGCAGTAGCACAGCTGGCTCAGGATGGCGTTATCACGGGCTATGGTGATGGCACCTATAAAGGCCAGAAACAGATCACCCGTTATGAGATGGCTGTAATGGTTGCCCGCGCTATGGCTAAGAGCCAGAACGTAACGGTTTCCGGCAACGACAAAGCCCTCTTGGACAAGCTGGCTGCTGAGTTCGGCGATGAGCTGAGCAACCTGGGTGTCCGCGTAAGCAATCTTGAGAAGAATGCCGACAAGGTAAAATGGACGGGCGAGGCTCGTTACCGTTACTGGAGCTATCGCGATGAAGGTGCTGCTGGCAAAAAGAAGAACATCGACCATGTTTCCTTCCGTCTCTTCCCGACGGCTGAAATCAACGATAACTGGTCCGTCAAAGCTCGTCTGACCAGCAACTTCCAAATGGATCAGGATGATTCGGACAATACGAAACTGTCCTACATCTTTGCGGAAGGCAACTACGGTAAATTTAACGTCAAAGCAGGTAAGATGCCGTTCTACTCCACCAACGATGATGGCCTCGTCATGGATGATTTCTTCTCCGGTGTACAGGCTACTGTTGGCAACAAGGTAAAACTCACGGCTGAAGCTGGCCGTTGGAACATCAATGAGGATGCCAATGGCAAAGTGACGGCTGGTGCGAAAAATGATGCCGCCAGTTATCAGGGCGTTCAGCTGAATGCGGAGCAGGGCAAACTGGCTGGCGGCCTGGGCTATCGTCATTTTAGCAGCGAAGTCTTCAAGACGGCTTCGGGCTACAAAGCTGACAAAGACGATGCGGACATCCTGTCTGTTGGCGGCCGTTACACCTTCGATAAGAACTGGGCCGTAGCTGGTGCTTATGCCGAGAACACGGATGCCAAAGATTACAAGAAATCCGGCACGGCTGAAATCGACTACAAGGGTGCTAACAAAGCCAACAAAGGTTCCTTCGGTGCTTTGGTAGCTTACCGTCATCTGGGCAGCAACGCTTCACTGATGCCGACCTTTGACACGGCACATGCTAACGTTGGCACGGGTCATGATACGCTTAACGAAAAAGGCTGGGATTTCTCCGCAAGCTATGTTCCGATGCAGAATACGCTGACGACGCTTGGCTATTTCCATGGCAAGCAGTTTGCTAACCAGGACAAAACGGCAGAGACGCTCTACGCTCGCGTAAGCTTCTTCTTCTGATAATCCCTTGCTGGATTAGAAGGCCTTCCCTTATGGGGAAGGCCTTCTTTGTTTAATCGAAATATAATCCTAAGATATTATGGAAGGAAACATAATTATTATCCGGAAAGGGGAAACGGTTGCGGAGCAGTCGGAATGGGCTTTCAGGTTATTTTTAGATGTTAAACCGGTCTGAGAGATGAGTTATCAGACCGTTAAAAAATGTTTGCAATCCGTAGCGTTGCGTGCTAATATGAAGTCAATCGGG
>CALYVJ010000039.1 GCA_945494195.1 uncultured Selenomonas sp.
AGTCCGGATTTTCCAAGCGATGGACCTCTTTTAAATCCAAAGCCTTCTGATAGAACTGCAGGCTTCTGTCAAGGTCCAGGACATTCAAGTTATTATGGACAAATTTGAAATTCATAGCATCTCCTCCTAACTTCAACGGTATACTCCTCGATAATTATACCGCCATTGCCTTCTTTTGCCAAAGGAAAATCGTCCCAATATATATCAGATCTCGCTATGCTCCACCGAATCGAACACTGCGGTAATACTCTGTGCCGGTTTTTTATCCAAAAGACTGACAGCATAAATAGCCAGCAGAGAAAGCACAAAGCCCGGTACGATTTCGTAAAGGCCAAACAATGCCAGCTGCTTCCAAACGAGAACGGTCACACCACCCACGATGATACCAGCCAATACCCCATTGCGGGTAGTGCGGCGCCAGAAAAGGCTCATGAGCAGTGCCGGTCCAAAAGCGGCACCAAAACCAGCCCAAGCATAAGCAACCATGTCAAGAATAAAGCTGTTTGGATTGAGTCCCAAAAAGATTGCCAGCGAAGCGATGACCAAAACCGATGCGCGGCTTATCCAAACGAGCTCCTTCTGGTCAGCCTCCTTACAGGTCAGCGTGCGGTAGAAATCCTGGGCAAATGCCGATGCCGCCACCAGCAGCTGGGAGGAAGCTGTACTCATAATGGCAGCCAGCACCGCCGACAGAATAAGTCCTGCTATTACCGGCGGGAACATAGTATTCGTCATGACAAGAAATACCGTCTCCGATTCTGTTCCTTGAAGCGGTTCAGCCAGGAACACGCGGCCTGCCATTCCCACTGCCACTGCAGCGGCCAGCGATACCACCACCCAAGTCATAGCGATACGGGTTGCCTGTTTGATTTCCTTGGAACTGGAAATTGCCATAAAGCGCACTAGGATATGTGGCTGGCCGAAGTAACCAATGCCCCAGGCAAGCAGCGAAATCAACTCAACGATTCCCAGCACCGAGCCATCCGGTTTGGTAAAAGGTTCCAACATCGATGACTGGACACTATCGATGGCAGCCAGCGTTGCTCCCAAACCGCCCATGGACATGCCAGCTGTAATCGGGACTACCAATATGGCAAAAAACATCATGATCCCCTGAATGAAATCCGTACGGGAAACAGCCAGAAATCCCCCCACCAAGGTATAGAACACCACGGAACCAGCGCCAATAAAAATCGCATACTGGTACGGGATCCCAAAGACCGTCTCAAAAAGCCGGCCCGCCGAAACAAAGCCTGAGGATGTATAGATAATGAAAAAAATCAAAATGAAAATGGCTGGCACAACGCGCAGCAGTCCACTTTTATCTTCGAAACGATTCTCCAGAAATTCCGGGAGCGTCAGCGAGTTGTTGGCAAGTTCCGTGTATTTACGAAGCCGCGCCGCAACAAAATGCCAGTTAACCCAAGTCCCCAGCGCAATGCCAACAGCAATCCAGCCGGCATTGAGACCAGCTAGATAGGCAAAGCCAGGAACCCCCATAAGCATCCAGCCACTCATGTCTGAAGCCTCTGCACTCAAAGACGTGACCCAGGCCCCCAATTTACGGTTCCCCAAAAAATAATCGCTCATATTGCGTGTCCGGCGATAGTAATAAACACCGATTGCCATCATGACACCAATATATAAGATGAACATATTGATGATTGCCAAATTATGTGTCAATAGTTTTCCTCCTCAAAATCAGGTTACAGGTTTACAATATGTTATACATTATAACCGTAAACCGCCCATAAATGCAACTATAATTTACATAGGAGCTATACTATTTCTGTTATAGTGTACATTTTTACATTTTTCCGTAAAAAAAAGCTTGCAATCTGTAAAATCTTCTCGTATAATAGCAAAGGTTTTGCGAAAAAAACCCAGAAGAATTGCTTGTATACGCAGATTGCTTCCCACCCGAACAGCAAGAATCTGCGCTCTTTTTGTGCGCCCGAATTTATCCCGGCCACATATTTTAGGAGGGAATTACCATGAAAAAGTATGATGTTGCGATTGTTGGCGGCGGCCCGGCAGGAGTCTTTGCTGCTTACGAGCTGGCAGAAAAAAAACCGGAGCTCCACATCCTGGTTCTTGAAAGCGGCAAGGACATCTATCATCGCGTCTGCCCGATCTCCACGGGTAAGGTAAAAAGCTGCATCGGCTGCAAGCCCTGCAGTATCATGCGCGGCTTTGGCGGTGCCGGTGCCTTCTCCGATGGCAAGTACAACTTCACGACGCAGTTCGGTGGCTGGCTCAACGAGTACCTGCCCGATGACGAAGTCATGGATCTCATCAATTATGTCGATAAAATCAATATGAAGCATGGTGCTCCCGCCGAGGTCTTCTCCACCGAGAATTCCAACATTGGCCAGCTGGCCCTTCAGCACGATCTGCATCTTCTCAGCGCCAGCGTCCGTCACCTCGGTACAGAAAACAATCTCAATATGCTAAAAGCAACCTATGAGTACCTCAAAAACAAAGTCGAATTCCGCTTTGAATGCCCAGTTGCCCATATCCACTCAGATGGCAAAGGACATAACAGCCTTGAACTGGAAAACGGCGAAATCATCGAGGCTGAGTATCTGATTGTCGCTCCGGGCCGTGCCGGTGCTGAGTGGTTCTCCAACGAATGCGACGCCCTGGGACTCCAGCAGGAAAACAACCGCGTTGATGTCGGCGTCCGCGTTGAAGTTCCCGATGAAGTCTGGAACCATATTACGAGCCAAGTCTATGAGGCAAAACTCGTTTACCGCACAAAACGCTACGGCGACCAGGTCCGCACCTTCTGCATGAATCCCCACGGCCATGTGGTCATGGAAAATACCGATGGCATCGTAACGGTCAACGGTCATTCCTACAGTGACCCGAAACTCCAGAGCAACAACACGAACTTTGCCCTGCTGGTCAGCAACCGCTTTACGGAGCCTTTCAAATCCCCGCATCAGTACGGCAAACGCATCGCTTCATTCTCGAACATGCTCGGGGGCGGCATCATCGTCCAGCGCTTCGGCGATCTCATGAAGGGACGGCGCACCAATGCCCACCGCATGACCAAGAGCTTTACGAACCCAACGCTGCAGGCTACGCCGGGTGATTTGTCCCTGGTACTGCCCAAGCGCCACCTCGACAACATCATCGAAATGATCCAGGCACTTAACAACATTGCTCCGGGTATGACGAACGACGATACCCTGCTCTACGGTGTCGAAGTCAAATTCTACAGTTCCCGGGTCGTTCTCACCAAAGAATTAGAAACTACCCTCAAAAACGTCTTCGCCATCGGAGATGGTGCCGGCGTTACCCGAGGCCTTTCCCAGGCAGGTGCCAGCGGCGTCTATGTTGCCCGCCGCATCCTTGACCGGGTAAAATAACCCTTACCAGCCCCAAAGGACGGACAGTCACCAAAGACTTGTCCGTCCTTTTTTATCCATCGGCATCCCGGATTTACTCCAGCACAACCGCCGCATCATTTTTACAACGATACTGGACAACTGCCAGTAGCAAAAACACCCCCATGATCGCGGCAATCCAACCAAACAATCCCTTTTCTGCTGCCAGCATAGCAATGAAGGTATTGACGCTACCGTAGCCAGCACCAAACAAAATGGTCAGCAATGCCGGTCCCCCAGTATTGCGTTCACACAGACGGTTGAGGAGGGATTCCGGGTCCATCATTTTTCTTTTGTCAAAATGATATCGCTCCTCTCTATAATTGACATGTCAATTTTGTTATCATTAGCGATAGCTGACAAATCAAATCACCTGCAAAAAAACAGCCTGTCTAAGACAAGCTGCTTGGTAAGTCACCCACAGATTCCACTATCCACCAGTCAATTGCCGGTCAAAGCTCTATCGTACTGTTGAGCTACCGCCAGCACAAACTGCTGGCAGACCTTTGCTGATTCCGGCTGGAACTCTTCAGCTCGGAATTCCGTATTGGACAAGATGCGTATCCCCAGGAAGGGAATCCCATACTGCTGGCAAATCTGGGCCGCAGAATTGACTTCCATATCCTCGCAGGATGAACCGAATTGGTTATGCAAGAACTGCAGACGTTCCTTTTGACGGTTCCAGGTATTAGAGCTTGCTATACAGCCAGCCACTACCCGGCCCCGTTTGTAGTCCCTTGCCACCGTCTGTGCTGCTGCCAGCAGCTTTTCATCCCCCGGATAATAGACGGCCTGCGGAACAAACGACTGGGTTACGGCATCATAGGCATAAGAGCCCATAAGCTCAATGTGCCGCCAGTCCACCAAATCTTCCTGGGCACTGCGATACGAACTGGCATCAAAGGAACGCCGCCCCAGCACAATATCATAGGCCTGCAGTGCCGAATCATGACCACCTGCAGTTCCCTGGCTTATCACCGCAGCAGGACGAAACCTTTCGATGCCCAGAACCGTAGCAGCCGCCGCATTGGTCATGCCGATAGAAGTCACTGCCACCACCAGATTCACATTCCGGTACTTGCCCTCGACAAAGCGCCACTGCCCCACAACCTGCTCCTGCGGGTCCGCCAAAGCCTCAATCAGCAGTTCTGTTTCCACGTTCATGGCACCTTCAATCATTATCTTCCGGGTATCCATTTGTTCTTCGCCCCTTTGCCAAAATTCACTCTTTATGACATAGACTGTACTCCCCATGACCAGAACTTGTCAATACATAATCTGCCGCCATAAGAATCCCGGCTATAAACTGCTGACGCAAGGCATAGTAATCCTCGGCCCTGCCACCAGCTGCAATCCAATAGGAACCATGGACATCAAACCGCTGCTGCCAGCTAAAGTGCGCCTCACTTTTATCCGTGACGATGTTCACGCCATCACAGGGCATGCCATCTAAAGTGCATGCCTCTATCTGCTGGTAGCACTCACCAGCCGTGCTGTCCGCCCCAACCGCTTTTTCTGTCCCTAACGTATAGGCAACAACCTGCAAATCCTCCAGCCGCTCCTCATGACCAGACAGGATTCTGGCCGCCAGTTCAGCATAGCGTTTTTCCACACTTTCGATGCGGTCGTTTAGCCAGCCGTGAATATTGGCCTCGTCGATAATCTCCTCTAAGGGACGATTTTCATCCCTCACATAATCCGTTAACGAATCCAGCCAGCCCTCCTGTACGGCCTTGTCCGCTAACCGGCGCAAAAGTTCCTCCTGTACCATTATCTTTTCATACATCCGATAGTGAATCGGTCCTAAAAAAGCACTCATCCTATTACCTCCGTTTCGTAGTTAAAACTATACGTAAAAACCCGGAAGCCGTCTGTAAAAAATGTTACAAGATCAAAAAATCGCGTTCAGTATTGCCGAAGAGATGATATAAATCGCAACGTCTGCGGGGCAGCACTTGCGAAAAAAGCTGTCTTCCCCGTTTTAGGGAAGACAGCTTTTACTGGCTGGATCAAAGATAACGCAGCCAAACGTATACATTTGCCATGATAATCGTCAGTACCATGACCGGGAACGCCACTTTCATGAACCCCAGGAATGAAATCTGACGGCCACGCTGTGCTGCCATCGAGGCAACGACAACATTGGCACTGGCACCAATCAAGGTACCATTGCCGCCCAGGCAGGCACCGAGTGCCAGCGACCACCAAAGCGGATCAAGATTCGTAAGTCCCATCTGTCCCATATCCTGAATCAATGGAATCAAGGTTGCGACAAAGGGAATATTATCGATAAAGGCCGAGGCGATAGCACTCATCCAGAGAATCAGTACCGCGGTAGCCGTAACATCGCCATTGGTAAGCTTGATAGCCTCAGCCGCCAGCATCTTGATAACGCCCGTTTCCACCAGTGCACCGACCAAAACAAACAGACCAGCAAAGAAGAAGATGGCCAGCCACTCGACCTTCGAGAGGACCTTGGCAATCATAGCCTCATTGCGCGTAAACGTGATAAGCAGCAACAATCCTGCTCCTGTCAAGGCAGCCGTAGCCGTTTCCAGTCCCAGCGCGCCATGCATGACAAACAGGGAAATCGTAATGAAGATGACAAACAAGCACTTCTTCAACAGCTTCACATCGGAAATCTGGCTTTTCGCATTGAGGCGCATAACCTTTTCCTGCAGGTCCGGCTGGGTCTTGAGCCCCTTGCCATAGAGCAGAATAAGGAGTGCCTGCACAACGATGAAGATAATAATCGATACCCCAGTCATATTCATGACAAAATCCATGAAGTTAAGGCCTACAGCACTGCCAATCATGATGTTTGGCGGATCACCGATAAGGGTAGCTGTACCACCGATGTTCGAAGACAAAATCTGCGAAATCAGATAAGGTTTGACATCTACCTTGAGCTGAGCGGTGATGCTGAAAGTAATCGGCACTGTCAGCAGGACCGTCGTGACATTATCCAGCAAGGCAGAACAAATCATTGTCAGCGTCGACAATGCGACGAGCAACGCAATAGGACGAGCCTTTACCTTCTTGGCCGCCCAAATGGCCAGAAAGTTGAACAGACCAGTCTCGCTGGTGATATTGACGATAATCATCATGCCCATCAAGAGCCCTAAAGTATTAAAATCAATGTGATGAATAGCAGTTTCCTGACTGATGATCCCGCATAGTATCATCAGCATAGCTCCGAAAATACCGACAATCGTACGGTGAACCTTCTCGGAAATAATCAGCGCGTAAGCAGTAACAAAAATGATAACTGCCACGGTTGTGCTGCTCAGCAATACAATCCACTTCTTTCTTTACTTATACTGGTTCAAATTTACTGGTTCTTCTTATATTTCGGGACCAGCACGATGTTTTCTCCATCACGCTTGATCTTAAACGAATACTTCTGGATTCCCCCACGGAACAGCTCCATTTTCAGTTGCAGCAGAGCCTTGCCCAATTCTTCGGTAAGTTCCGGTGTAAAACCGGCCTTGCCGAGCTGAGCTGGCGGTTCGATACCGGCACGCTCGCGGCGCTTCTGCTCAGCAGCTTTCTCCGCCTTGATGAAGGTGTCCTCCAGCGAGGCCTCCTCCACGTAGTTCTGGAACATATCCTTATCTGTAAGGCCTTTTGGTATCTTGCTCATCTTATCCCTTCTTTACTTTCGCCCAGCTATCACGCAAGCCAACCACCCGGTTGAATACGAGTTTATCCGGCGTAGTATCCGGGTCCACGACAAAATAGCCCGTGCGCAGGAACTGATAGTGGGTACCTGCCGCCGTAAGCTTGACACTGGGTTCAATCCACGCATTTTCAATCGTCTCCAGCGAATTCTTGTTGAGCGCCTCCAGAAAATCAGACGGAACGTTGCCGTTCTCATCCGACTCGATGAGGTAATCATAAAGACGTACCTCCGCTGACAGCGCCGTCTTGGCAGCAACCCAGTGAATCGTGCCCTTGATTTTACGGCCAGCAGTTGCACCGCCGGTCTTTGAATCCAGATCAGCCGTACAATGAAGCTCTATTACCTGGCCATTTTCATCTTTGATTACTTCCTCGCATTTGATGATGTAGGCGTGTTTGAGACGAACCTCGCCACCCGGTTTGAGGCGGAAATATTTCTTCGGCGGTTCTTCCATGAAGTCTTCCTGCTCAATGTAGATTTCCCGCGAAAACGGCACAAAGCGGCGGCCGCCATGCATCGGGTTGTTGTCAGCCAGCAGATACTCCTCTTTATCCTCCGGATAGTTGGTAATAACGACCTTCAGCGGACGAAGTACCGCCATGACACGGTCGGCATTCTCATTGAGGTCGTCACGGACACAATGCTCGAGCATGCTGACATCTACCAGGCTGTCCGCTTTTGCCACACCGATTTCTTCACAGAACTTGCGCAGGGATGCCGGCGTATAACCGCGGCGGCGAAGCCCCGAAATCGTCGGCATGCGGGGATCATCCCAACCACTGACAAAATGCTCCTCAACCAGCTGGCGCAGTTTGCGCTTGCTGGTAACCGTATTGGTAAGATTCAGGCGCGCAAATTCGATCTGGCGCGGGCGGGTATTGGCATCAAAGCCCAGGGATTCCAGCAACCAATCATAGAAAGGACGGTGCTCCTCAAATTCCAGTGTGCAGACCGAGTGGGTAATCCCCTCAATCGCATCGGAAAGTGGATGCGCAAAATCATACATCGGATAGATGCACCAAGCGTCTCCTGTGCGATGATGATGTGCGTGGGCAATGCGATAGATAACTGTATCACGCAGAACCATATTCGGCGACGCCATATCTATCTTAGCGCGCAAAACTTTCTCGCCATCGGCGAATTCCCCGGCCTTCATGCGGGCGAATAAATCAAGATTTTCCTCCACACTGCGGTTGCGGTATGGGCTTTCCTTGCCCGGTTCCGTAAGGGTTCCGCGGTAAGCACGAATTTCATCCGCCGACAAATCATCGACATAGGCAAGGCCTTTTTTAATGAGCTCGCAAGCATATTCGTAAAGCTTGTCAAAATAATCCGAAGCATAAAACATGCGATTCTGCCAAGAAAAACCGAGCCAGTGGATATCCTCCTGAATGGAATCCACGTATTCCGTATCTTCCTTAGTCGGGTTCGTATCATCGAAGCGAAGATTGCAAAGTCCATGGTTATACTCTGCCAAACCAAAATTCAAGCAAATCGACTTGGCATGGCCGATATGGAGATAACCATTCGGCTCAGGTGGGAAACGCGTATGAATACCTTCCGTATACTTTCCGTTCTTCTGGTCTTCCTCAATCGCATTCTGAATGAAATTGGAAGCGATCGTCGTATTCTCTGCCATTTGATTCTCTCCTTTATAAATCCACACGGTCTTCAGCCGCGCATTTTTCCTTGATATATTCCCGCAGACGTCGGATACCTTCGTCGAGGCCTTCCTGTTCCGGCAGGTACTTGATGATCAAATCCACGTACCCCCGCTCTACCATCTTGCGAAGTGTCCAGCTGTAATTGACGTCATACACCCACATGAGCCGTACGAGTTTCCGGTCCCCATGCGTTCGCAGGCGATGATAATCCGCTTGTTTCCCCTCAGCAAAGTCCCGGACAAAATCCGGACTCACTAACTGACTGGCATCACTGGGAACAAAGTTTGGCGCTTTTTGTGCTCCATCCGGTACCAGATAGGGTGAAAGGACACGGTAAATATCCAGTTTGTCGGCATCCCGCAGCAGACGGGCAAAAACCAGCTTGCGAAAATCCTCAGTAGGTTCGATTTCCTTCTTATTGTGGTTGCGGATGGCAAAACGGACCACCACCTCATCCTCCGGCGACAACTCTGCCATATAGGGCATTTCCTCTGTCAGCACCTTGAGGCCAAGATCCGCATGATCTTCTGACTGCGCATCATTAAAGGTCTTGTAAAGGCTGTACTGGCGGAATCTGCCCACATCATGGAACAGCCCCATGACTTCAGCCAATTGAACATCGTGCGTGGTAAGCTTTAAATGCTGGGCCAGTTCTCTTGCGATTTTAGTGACATATCCCGTATGGATCATCTTGATGCGTATGCCCTGCATGACTTCTTCGTCATCCGTAACAAACCGCGCCATATAATCATCCATCCAGTTATGCATTTTTTTTAGTAATTCTTCCATTACTCGTCTTCCTTACTATCCCAATCTGGACACTGCATGAAAACATTATACTACGAAGGGAATTGTCACGCAATATCGTGAATTCCTCCGCCTTTCCCTTCTCTGTCACGTTTCAATCAGGATATGAAGCTTGCGCAAATCATCACGGATTGCCTGCAGGGTTTCCTCATCGGGCACCCGTACGGTATGCATATGAACCCCACCAGTCACCACCAACAGCGGGTTAGCCTGGCACTTCTGCATCTTGGACAGGAAAGCCCGGATATCCCGGCGATTTTCCAGCAGCAAATCCCCACGGATTGGACCGTAAAGCGGATGCTCTACAATAACATCCAGAACCGCACCGCCATTATCGACGATGGCCAGCAGCTCCTTTTCCATACCGGCGGCATCATGTTGGCATACCAGAGTAACCATCTGGCCTACCTGCCCCTGTTCCTGTGGCAGGATATACCCCCGCGGCGTAGCAAAAATCTGCACGCCCTGAGCCCGCAGGATACTGATATCCCCGACGATAATCTGACGGCTTACACCAAACTCCCGTGACAGCTTGGTTCCTGTCAGCGGCTGCTCCGCTTCCTTCAGGCGTTCAAACAATTTTCTCCGGCGTTCTTCCGTATTCATGCACAAACCCCTTTCCGCGATAACGATAAAAAAAAGGCTGCCCTAACGGCAGCCTATACATTTCAATGGTGGGCGATAACAGGATCGAACTGCTGACATCCTGCTTGTAAGGCAGGCGCTCTCCCAGCTGAGCTAATCGCCCAAAATGGTGACGCGTATGGGATTCGAACCCATGAAGCCGCCGTGAAAGGGCGGTG
>CALYVJ010000040.1 GCA_945494195.1 uncultured Selenomonas sp.
TTTTATTGCCACGGCATTGGCGGTTTCCTATGCGGGAGCAACGCCGGTATTTGTAGAGCCGGTATTGGAAACATTTAACATTGATGCGTCCAGAATTGAAGCGGCGATTACGTCGAAAACTAAGGCCATTATGACTGTGCAGTTGCAGGGGCGTTGTTGTGATATGGATGAAATCAATCGTATTGCAAAAAAACATGGATTGAAAGTTATTGAAGATGCTGCCCAAGCGCATGGTGCAAAATATAAAGGGAAAAAGGCTGGTGCATTAGGAGATGCAGCTGGATTCAGCTTTTATCCGGGCAAGAATCTTGGTGCTTTAGGGGATGGTGGCTGCGTCACGACCAATGATGACGAATTGGCAGCAAAAGTCCGTGCCCTTGGCAATTATGGTTCGGATTATAAGTATCATCATATCTATAAAGGGACGAATAGCCGTCTGGATGAAATGCAGGCGGCTTTCCTGCGTGTGAAACTCCCGCACTTGGAAAAATGGAATGAAGCTCGTCGTCAAGTGGCTGCCAGATACTTGTCCGAAATTAAAAATCCTCTGATAAAACTGCCCTTGCCAACTTCTGAAGAATATGAACATATCTATCACGTGTTTGTTATCCGTTGCGATAAGCGGGATGAATTGGAAAAATATCTGTTGGATAATGGAATCCATACGGTGAAGCATTATCCCATACCGATGCATATGCAGGGGGCTTATGCGGATTTGCATATTGCGGAAGGCGCATTGCCCATTGCAGAAGAAATCAGTCGGACGGTATTGAGTATACCGATGTATTATGGAATGCGTGATGATCAAGTCGATTATGTAATCGATAAATTAAATGAATTTGCATAAAATACCAGAGGGATGCTTATATTACACAATATGTGAGGAGAATTTAGGTGTTATTTAATTCGTATGAGTTTATTTTGCTCTTTTTGCCCCTTACCTTTGCGGGCTTTTTTGCATTAGGGCATGGTGGACAGAAACGTGCGGCTACGCTTTGGCTGGTGCTGGCGTCGTTTTTCTTTTATGGATATTGGGATGTTCGCTATGTGCCGTTGCTTTTTGCTTCGATCAGTTTTAACTATCTTGTGGGGAGGCAGTTGGAGCGTTGCAATGGCAATCGGGTATGGCTGACTTTTGGTATTGTTGTGAATGTCCTATTGTTAGGGTATTTCAAGTATACAGATTTTTTCCTAGGTACGGTGAATGCTTTGGCGGGGGCCGATATGTTTGATTTGCCACATATAGTCCTGCCACTTGGTATTTCGTTTTTTACCTTTACGCAGACTGCGTATTTAGTGGATGCGTATCGGGGCGAGGCACGGAACGAATCTTTCCTGACGTATCTGGAATTTGTTACGATTTTTCCGCATTTGATTGCTGGGCCAATCATCAATCACAAGGAAATGATTCCGCAGTTCATTGCGGATAAAACGTTCCGTATCAACTATGACAATATTGCTCGTGGCTTGACGATTTTTACCATGGGCTTGTTTAAAAAGGTGGTTATAGCAGATAAACTGGCTATTTATGCGAATGAGGCATTCAGCCATGCGGATTCGCTGACTTGTGTGCAGGCATGGCTGGGCGCTTTGTCGTATACGCTGCAATTGTACTTTGATTTTTCTGGGTATAGCGAAATGGCCATTGGATTAGCGTTGTTATTCAATCTGGATATGCCCGTCAACTTTAATTCCCCTTATCAGTCGCGAAGCATTATTGATTTTTGGCGGCGTTGGCATATGACGTTAGGCTTGTGGGTAAAGAATTACCTCTATATTCCGATGGGCGGTAATCGTCATGGTGAGTTCAGGAAGATGCGGAATCTTTTTGTATCCATGCTGATAATCGGTTTATGGCATGGTGCTGGATGGACTTTTGTAATCTGGGGGGGGATGCATGGCGCTTTGCTGATGCTCAATCATGCTTGGCGTAAAGCTGGCATCGCACTGCCCAAAGTGTTGAATTGGGGGATGACATTCCTTTGTGTGGTAATTTGCTGGGTGTTTTTCCGTGCGGGAAGTGTCCATGAAGCTATGCAGGTATTAGGCAGCATGGCCGATTATCAAAGTCTCCTAGGCGCTCATGGCAAGGAGAGCAGACATTTACTGGAAATGATTGGCATGGTAGCATTATTGGCATTTGTGCCGAATCCCTTGGTGTTGATGAAGAAATTCACAGCGAATAATAAATGGCTGATAGTCACAGCAGCAATGCTGGTTTGGGCTATGTGAAACTTGAATAATTATTCCGAGTTTCTTTAGTTCCAATTTTAAAGAGGGATGAGCAGAATGAAAAAATACGTTTTCCGTTTGTTGGGGATATTTTTGCTGGCTATGTTTGGAACTATGGCTTGCAATTATATTTTTGATTCTTCTGGCGTTTTTAATACGGATTTTAGTGTCAAGCGTGTGGAACCTAATCAGCATTTTGTAAAGATGCGATATATATTTTCTAATCCGGAAAAATATAATGCATTTTGCTTTGGTTCATCGCGTATTGGTAATATCGATTTGAATAAAATTGATAATGGCCTGCGTTATTATAATATGACGTATTCGGAAGGGTTACCAGAAGAGTGGCTGCTTGATTTGCAGGATATGGTAAAACATGGTGTCAGTATCAAGCAGGTTATGATTGGTTTGGATGATTTTTCGATACGAGTAGATCCGAAACAGCATGAAAATGATTTGTTAAGAGTTCCTTATCGGGACGACACATTATGGAAGACTTATGCGTTATATTTACTGAAAAAACCAAAGTTGAAAAAGGAAGATGCCAGCAGAGGCAGTGTTTATGATATATATGGATCAGGAAGACCGCTGCATCCGGAAGTGGATAAATATATCGAAGCCAATGTAGAAAAACATCTTCAGGATGAACGCTTTTCGAAACCGTATGAATATAAGGGGAATCGGATAGCCGAAACCATGGAAAGCCTTACAAAACTAAAGGAACTCTGTGATGATAATGGGATTGAGTTGCTCGTTTTCGTTAATCCTGTTAATGCGGTTACCTATCGTAGCAATGATATATCGGAGCTTAACGAGTTCAAATATCAGTTGGCTCAGTTGACCAATTACTATGATTTCAGCGGCTTGAATGAGATTACGACCAATAATTACTATTATTATGAAACAAGTCATTATCGGCCAATGGTCGGCGATATGATTGTAGATCGGATATTCCATAATGGTCAAAGGAATTTCGGCGTGCTAGTGACGAAGGATAATGTCAAGGAGCATTTGCAAAAGCTGGAAGAAGAGCTGGATATTAAGGGGAGTATAGAATAATATCCTGATTAAAGATATATTCGTGGATGATTTGATAACATGAATAGTGGAGGTGCAATTTGTTATTTAATTCATATGAATTTATTTTCGTATATTTGCCATTGAATTTTGCGGTGTATTTCTTATTAGCTAGGTATCGATTGACTCGTGGGGCTACTGCTTGGTTGGTAATAGCATCGCTAGGCTTTTATGGGTATTGGGATGTTCGGTACGTACCGCTGTTATTGGCATCGATTTGTTTTAACTTTTTGATTGGTCGTTGGATTGAGCGGAGCCAGTCAAAGAAAGCTGTTTTGACCTTGGGGATAGTGGTCAATGTATGTCTGCTTGGGTATTTCAAGTATATGGGATTTTTTGTGGAGACGTTTGATTTTGTCTTTGGGGCAGGATATTCGATTCCCCAGATTGTTCTGCCGTTAGGTATCTCGTTCTTTACGTTTACCCAGACCGCTTATTTGATTGATGCTTATCGTGGTGAGACGAAGCATTATTCCTTTGTTACGTATTGTCTGTTTGTAACGATATTTCCACATCTGATAGCTGGACCGATTATTAATCATAAGGTGATGATTCCGCAATTTTCGCGGTTGTGTAATTTTGTGATAAACTATCAGAATATAGCCGCTGGCTTGGCATTATTCAGCATGGGGCTTTTCAAGAAGGTGGTTATTGCAGATAAATTGTCGCCCTGGGTCAATGAGTTCTTTTCGCAGGCAGATGCTTTGACCTTTGTGGAGGCCTGGGCAGCTGCTTTGGGATATACGTTTCAATTGTATTTCGATTTTTCTGCTTACTCAGAGATGGCGATTGGTTTAGGGTTGCTGTTCAATTTGCGTTTCCCGCAGAACTTTGATTCTCCGTATCAGTCGCTTTCGATAATCGATTTTTGGCGTCGTTGGCATATGACGTTAGGCTCGTGGGTAAAATATTATTTGTATATTCCGCTGGGCGGTAATCGCCATGGTGAGTGGCGAAAGATGCGAAATCTGTTTGTGTCTATGGCGATTATTGGCCTTTGGCATGGTGCGGGCTGGACGTTTGTGATTTGGGGTTGTATGCATGGTGTGTTACTGATGATTAACCATCAATGGCGGCGGTTGCATATTTCTTTGCCCAAAATCATTTGTTGGGGTCTCACGTTTGTTTGCGTGGTGATCGCCTGGGTATTTTTCCGGGCAGCAACGGTGAATGAGGCGTTGGTGATACTAGCGGCTATGACGGATATTTATCAGATTGTCTTGCCGGAGAATGGTTCATTTATCAAATATATGGCTTGGGCACAGCCGTTTGGGGTTACGTTTGCGACGTGGCATCATATGGAGCCTCTCAATCGTATACTTTGGCAGTTATTAGGATTGGGCGTATTGTTAGCTGTTATGCCAAATCCAATTCGTTTATTGCCGAGGTTTAAAGCTAATTGGGGCTGGTTTGTTTTGACGTTGACGCTCTTGTTGGTTGCTTTGTATAAAATGGATACTTATACGGAGTTCCTGTATTTTCAGTTTTAAGGAGTGAACATGAATAGTAAGCGTTTTGTGCTGGGAATCGTTAGTATTGTCGGTGGATTAATTGTAGCGATTTGGGTGTTGGCCTGGATTTTGCCAGAGGCCTATTATATGAGTGTAGAATATGGTGTATGGATGCAGCAAAAAGATTATACGCAAAGCCATCATGAAGGACGGCCAATCTTGCTGTTAGGTGATTCGCGTATGAAAATAGATGTAAATCCGCAGAATTTAGGCCGGGACGCGTATAGTTTGGCTTTGGCTGGTAGCACTCCTATCGAAGCGTATTATTCGTTGCAACGTTATTTAAAGAATAATGATACTCCATCGGCCGTAATTATTGGTTATGCACCGACGCATTTGATGCATATGGAAAACTATACCAATAGAGGGATGTATTTTCATTATTATGATTTAGAGACAACGGATGAAATTAATGCTAATATTTTGCGGCTTGGTGGTAAAGATTATCGGGCAGAGGCATTGCAGCATGAGTATCGGTTGCCGATTATCTATTTAAAGGGAATCTTGCATAGTATCGGTAAAGGCAATGTTGAGATCAATAAGAAATCTTATCAGGATGCGGTTTCGTTGTCTGGTGGAATGATATTAAATGGTACGATTGCAGCGGATAAAGAAGTGATACCAGAGGAGACGAAGGATGCTGGATTTGTTGTGCTCCCCATTTTGGACTATTATTTACGGACTACGATTGAGTTGTGCCAGCAAAATAACATTCCAGTTAGTATCATTCAATTACCGATGAGTGAGTATGGGGTGTCAAGGTTAAAGCAGGCTGGATACTACGGAGAATATCAACAATATATGCAGAAATTGCATGATTAGTATGGCATTTTTGTTGAAACGGATATTCCGGTATATGAACATGATGAATTTGCAGATGGATCACATTTGAATGTCGAAGGCACGCATCGTTTTACAGTTTGTTTGCAGCAAAAATTACAGTAATATGTAATTCTAAGTGACAGGTCGAAGGCGTATATTGTGTGAACCTGGGAGAATAGGATAATGTGTGGTATGATGGTTATGTCCTCCTTAGCGAAAAGATATATGATTACTTACTTTGTGCTATAATTATACGAAGAAAAGTTGGTTGTGCATCTTTTTAAGGATAGGTTATTATGTTTGCTTTGTTTTTCGAAGGCATTCAGGAGGATTTTTTATTGGCATTGATTCCTCCAGTGCTTTGTGCCTTATTTCGGTTGGCATTTATTATGGTCTACGCTCCGCGAGAGTCGCTATATGGCGGTTTGCGGCGGCTTTTTGAGTGTTTCCGCTATGGTTTTTGGTGGGGCATGGATGTCAATGCCTATGTGTTTTTAGCGTTGGTGGTGTTGGTGAGTATTCCCGCGGCGTTTATTCCGTCGTATCTGGCGCTGGATTCAGTAGTGCGATTGTTGATCCTTGATGTGTATTGTGTGTTCCTTTACCTTGCTTTCATGGGCAAAATGATTTTTTATTATCATTTTCATGATACGTTTAATTCGACGATTAAGCTCGGTGGGCATGCGGATAAGAAGAATCTAGCCGATATATTCTTTAACCAGCATCATGGTGGTTGGATAATCCTGGGTATAATACCTTATCTGGCACTTTGTAGTTTGCTGGCTTGGCAGCTTATCGCTTTGCCGGAGATTGCCTATTGGAAGATGACGGATACTTGGCTGCAGTATGTAGTGAATTTCTTGGTTTTTGGGGCCGTTATTACATTCTTCTATTGGCTTCGTTATGGTGGTACGTTGAATCACCGCAAGAAGCCAGAGTGGGATGATGTCCCGGAGCTGGTGAAGAAGGATGTATTCCTTGGTAAGGCGGCGATGGATGATTTAGTAGCGTTGAAACTGGCTTTGCATTCTCCGGTTAATGAGGTCTTGACGCATTCAGATGAGGAAGCGGGAGAAATACTAGCGCCAGTAATCTTGAAGCGGTTGTCCGCTGACGATAATCCGCTAGCTCATTTTCGTCGCGAGGCCAAGGGAGCGAGGATAACGCCACCGAAGCATATCTTCTTGCTGATGGGCGAAAGTCATGCGCAGGCACCGTTAGATCCAGCTTATGAGGAACTGCATCTGATGGATGCGAGCAAGGCTTATCGGGCTGAGGAACATACGGTTTCGCTGGAAAACTTCTTGTCGGCGGGAATGAATTCTAGGCCGTCATTGGTTAGTTTGTCGCTGGGAATTTTCGATGCCATGCTGGAACTAAACGAACGGAAGCTGTTTTGGGAAAAGACCGTGCCGATTGCTATGGCGCGTCAGTTGAATCGGCTGGGTTATCGTACGGAGTTTTGGTATGGTGGTGCGTTGAATCATGGTAGTATGGAGCATTTTATGCCGGCGGCAGGATTTAATGTTTGCCATGCTGGCCCTGATTTTGTGAGTGATGATGCACCGAGAACGTGGTTGGGGATTTATGATCATATATTCCTTGAAGCGGCGGCTAAGAAGATGATTGCGGACGATGACGGAAAGCCTGTATTCCATTTTGTTTATACGACGTCGAATCATGGGCCATATAATATGCCGTTTGAAAAGTACGGATTTGATATCGAAACATTGATGCCAGATATGGCCAAAGCGCTTCGCTGGGATAAGAAGGAACGGAAACGGTTGGGCTCATGCTGGTATGCAGATCAGGCTTTGATGAACTTCCTGAAGACAATGCGTGAGGCGTATCCAGATAGCTTGTTTGTGGTGACGGGAGATCACACCGCCGGAATTATTCCGTATGGGAAAGGTCCGCTGGCTGATCGGCAGATGCCTATTCGTGAGCAGGTGTTAACAACATTTGCGATGTCTCATCCGCAACTTACGCAGGATGTCCTGGCTGGCAATACGCTGGGAGGGCATATGAATATTTTGCCGACAATCATCGAACTGGTCGCGCCAAAGGGATTTGAGTATTATTCGATTGTACCGCCGCTTACGGAGCATCAGGAACATGTGGTGACGCCTTATTGCTGGATGACTGCGGATAGGATTGGCAGCTATGCAAGCCGCCTTTCTCAGCAGCTGGAGCCGTCATTGGAGAATTTGCCAGTAGTGCAGGATGAAGTACAGTTTGAGGACGAACGCGATGCCTGGTGTGAACTTACAGGCTGGATGGTGCGCCACCCGGAATTACTTGATGATGCTGGAAGAGGTAAGAGAGTGTGATATACTAGCACAAACGTATACATAACAAACGTTTGTGCCTTGATGGTGCCGATTTATTTGATATAATGAATATAGAGCGATCTGGGAATCGATTTTTGATCGTACCCCCAGACAAACGATAGCCCCTGTGTTTGTTATGAGTACAGGGGCTATTCGTATACGAGAAAAGTGGAATTGAATCATCACACGGATTAGGAAAGTGGGGGCGTATGATGGCTCTGCAAAATAAGCTGGGAATCATGGCTATCTATTTTAGGATGTGGATGATTTTGCAGGTAAAATGCGCACGGTAAATATTGCCAAGGGGAATTTTCGTTTGTAAATTACGATACGTTGTGACAGGGAATGTGTGGTTTTGTCAGGACGCAAATGGGAGAAACTTTAAGTAACTAATTTCATAAACAAAAGTGTATATTAGTGACATAATGTGTTTATGGAGGATTGAAGCCATGAATACATCAAATATCACAAATTACAAGCCTAAAGAGTTTGCTGAACTTCTTAATGTCACAGTCAAGACACTTCAACGCTGGGACAGAGAGAAAACGCTTGTAGCAAACAGAACCCCCACAAATCGAAGATATTATACTTACGACCAGTATTTACAGTTTAAAGGTATTGGCAAAGACGCTGATTCCCGTAAGATAGTCATTTATACGAGGGTGTCGACCAAAAATCAAACTGACGACTTAGAGAATCAAGTGGACTTTCTTCAGCAATATGTCAATGCCAAAGGACTCATAGTTGATGAAATTATCAGGGATTATGGAAGCGGCCTGAATTATAACCGCAAGAAATGGAATCAGCTTCTAAACGAAGTCATGGAAAACAAAATTAAAATGATTCTTGTATCACACAAGGATAGATTTGTACGATTTGGCTTTGACTGGTTTGAGAAATTCTGCAACAAGTTCAACGTGGAAATAGTTGTCGTGAAAAATGAGAAACTGTCTCCGCACGAAGAACTGGTACAGGATATAGTAAGTATTCTTCACGTATTTTCTTGCAGGCTGTATGGCTTACGGAAATACAAAAAGCAGATTGAAGGGGATGAGTCTATTGCTAAAGGCGTTCAAAACGGAGATAGCCCCAACTAAAGAACAAGAAATAAAAATCATTCGTTCTATCGGTGTGGCTAGATTCTTATATAATCAGTACATAGCCTATAACCGCCGCTTATACAAGATGTATCAGCGTGGCATGCTTGACGAGAAGCAGAAATATTTTGTTACTGCCAATGACTTCGACAAGTACGTAAATCATAAGCTGAAGATAGAATTGCCTTGGATTGACCAGTGCGGCTCTAAGGCACGTAAGAAAGCCTTACGCAACGCCGATCAAGCTTTTCGGCGTTTCTTCTCTGGTATATCGGGCTATCCGAACTTCAAGAAAAAGGCGAATCAAGATGTGAAACTGTATTTTCCGAAAAACAACAAAGGAGACTGGACGATATGGCGGCACAAGCTGATGATACCTACACTAAAGCAAGTCAAGCTTAAAGAGTTTGGCTATTTGCCTGTGGGTGCTAAAGTCACCAATGGTACAGTATCTTATGTGGCTGGACGGTTTTATGTCTCCGTTGTGGTAGATATTGATGAAAAATCCAAGCATAACAAGGATTTGGAAGCATCGTATCATACCGTAACAGCTGGTGTAGGCATAGATTTAGGCGTGAAAGACCTTGCTATCGTCAGTGATGGCAAAGTCTTCAAGAATATCAATAAGAGTTCGAAGGTCAAAAGACTGGAGAAACGGCTTCGGAGAGAGCAGAGGTGCCTTAGCCGTAAATATGAGTTTAGGAAAAAGAAAGGTGGTAAGACTGCTACTGCCTCTGCAAACATAGAAAAGCAAAAGCTAAAGGTACAAAAAATTCATCAGCGTATAACAAGAATCTGAGAAGATTACGAAAACAAAACTGTCCACGAAATCGTGAAGCAAAAACCACGCTTCATTACTGTGGAAGATTTGAATGTTAAAGGCATGATGAAGAATCGGCATCTGGCAAAAGCCGTAGCGGCGCAGAGATTCAATCATCTGTTAGCCAAGCTGAAACGCAAAGCAGAGATAATAGGCATTGAATTTCGGGAAGTTGACAGATACTACCCCAGCTCAAAAACCTGTCATTCTTGCGGGTATATACACAAAGGTCTGAAACTCAAAGACAGAGTGTATGTTTGCCCTGAATGTGGTTATATGGCGGATAGAGATTACAATGCTTCGCTTAATTTGCGGGATGCTAAAGAATATCGGG
>CALYVJ010000041.1 GCA_945494195.1 uncultured Selenomonas sp.
ATATCTCCCATAGGATCTCCTCATTTATTTTCATCTTATTTCTTATCATTCTAAACTGCTTCTAATTTTACTACAATAATCCTTCAATCGCAAGGACTATTTTCCTATTTTATCTCTACCGTTTTCCTGTCCGCTATCTTTTCCCTCGTGTTCAGCTGTGTTATAATCTATCTAGACAACGGAAGTATTTATGGAAAAGGTAGGATTTTATATTATGCATATGAGACACTCGCAACTTTTGAACATCGTCAATCAGAAAAAAAGAGTTGCTGTTACCGAACTAGCCAAAGCACTTGACGTATCCGAAGTAACCGTCCGCAAAGACTTGAATCTATTAGAGCAAAAGGGCCTGCTTCGCCGCGAACATGGCTATGCTGCCATGACAGCCAGTGATGACATCGCCAACCACCTTTCCTTCAATTATGAGCGTAAACGCCTCATTGCCCATCGTGCAGCGGAAAGCATCCACAACGGCGAAACCGTCATGATCGAATCTGGCGGCTGCTGTGCCCTACTGGCTGAAGAACTGGCTGCCAATCGCCGTGATATCACGATTATTACCAATTCCGCCTTTATTGCGGATTTCATCCGCAAGCAGCCTAATGCCCACGTCATCCTGCTGGGCGGCGAATACCAGAATGAATCCCAGGTCATGGTTGGTCCGATGATTCGCAATTGCGTAAAGGACTTCTACGTCAATAAATTCTTTGTTGGTACTGACGGACTCAACGAACAGGGATTCATGTCCAATGACCTTATGCGGGCCGAGGCAGCCCGAGCCATGGCAGAAAGTGCTAGTCAGGTCATCGTTCTCACCGAGTCCACCAAATTCAAATCCAGCGGTGTTGTCTCCCTGCTTCCCCTGGATAAGATAAGCGCCGTTTACACCGATGATCAGGCCGATAGTGAATCACTGACCATGCTGAATAACCACGGCATTCACGTTTATCCATTCTGATTTTTATTGCTATCGGGGCAAAAAGGCCTTGCGAAATTACAAAAACCTGTTATAATTGATTCTTGTGAGTTGGTACTAATACGAACTTACAAATACGATAACAGGAGGTAAAAATAATGCGCGACTTGGCAAAAATCCTCGGTCAGGAAATCGATAGTCTTGAATTCCGTGCCGCTTGGGAAGAAAGTTCCATGGAATATGATTTTATGGATCGTATTGTAACGGTATGCGCCCAGGTAGCTCGTAACGCGGAAAAGAACAACGGTTGATACGTTGCTGAAATAAATAAGGCATCACTTCGAACCTTATCGAAGTGATGCCTTTTTTTTACGTTTTTTCTTGTCAGCCTTAACCGGCTCTGAAGAATTCCGGAAGAAGTGAACTTCCTTATACGCACTGCGCGCAATATCGGCTTCAAACATCCGATTCCAGGGGAACGTTACCTGTATCTCTTCCAAACTCTTGAATGACGGCAGATTCTTCTCAGCAAACCGGGAAATCAGCTGGCTGGTACGGATTCCTACCGCCTTGCGCTTCTCATCCAGGCTGCCATAATAGCCCTCACCACGAAGCCAACTAAGTTGGCGCTGCACCGTATTGCGTACATTGCTCTGATATACCCAATCATCCAAATATCGGGTCAAAAGCAGCTCCTCGGTATCCTCAGCCTTCATGTACTTGGTCAACACGCCAGCACCGATCACAAAGCCAGTGCTATTCGTTGCCGTATTCCAGCCAGCATAAGCCCGGATTCTAAAGAGCAGGTCACGCTTTTTCAGCTCTTCCATCAACGCATTATCCGCGCCATTCGCATAGATGATATCCGCAATTCCTACCGGATAGCCCTTTTCCACATACTCTTTCACCAAGTCCGCAAAATAAACCGAACTGTGGCGCGCCGAATCACTGTCATTCGACGGGTCATTCGCCTCATAGGTCTTGCCTTGGTTATCGGTGTTGACCATCAAGACCAAATCCGCCTGCGAAGGGTCCGTTGTAAGGGTCCCATAAGCCGCCGTAACGGCAGAACGAATGGAATCGCTGATTTTCTCATCGGAATAGGCAGGAATCGTATTGGCGCCACGCCCCCAGTTATATTTCACATAAACCGACGGCGTTTTCTGATGTGCAATGTTTACGGCCCGCGAAATAAGCAACATTCCCATTTCGTCAATACCAGCCATAATCTGAAAACGCGCATTATCAAGATCCTGGCTCTCTTCCATCAAATGACGGCTTTCCTTATGGGTCTGGGAATAAGGGGCATTATCATCCCGGCCTAGGATCAGATAATTGAACGTATCCTCTCGTGCCATCCGGATAAGTTTTTCATTAACCGAATAGTTTTTCTTCCGTCGGCCCAGCCAATCTTTGAGATCTGCGGAGGGAATCAATTCCTGCAAGAATGCGACTTCTTTCTTCTCACGCCTGGTTAGGCCAGTTAGTTCTTCCCTATCCTTTAGCACCGTATAACGAAAAATATCGGAACCATAGCTTCGATAGTAATCTGGCTCTTCGCGTCCGGAGGCTTCTCCCGATTTCGGCGTTCGCATGATAGAGCCAAAAACGTAAAGTGGCAGCTGGGGATATGCTTGATGCAGTTTGCGGAACCGCTCGGTGCGGATTAAGAGCTCTGCCTCTGAGCAATTATGCTTGCGGGATCCCACCAGACTGCCATACAGCATAGAATCCGAAGAAATCACTGCCGCATCGGCATCATCAAGGTTATCCTCCAGCCAGCGCCAAAGCTCCTCCGGACTTCCCAGATTCTGCCGGTCACCCAGTATTTTATCCGGCGGTACTACCACCTCAATGCCTAGTTTTTGGGCTACCTCAGTTGTCTGTTTGTCCGATATTGGCCGGTTATCATGCGGCAGATAAATAATCTTCTGCAGCGCAGACGTTTCCTTCTCCTTGTGCCGTGCAGAAGCTGCTGGCAATAGCGTAACCATCATCAACAGCACAGCCAGCACCGACAGAATTCGTCGTCTCAACGAATCGCGCTCCCTTCTTTGTGTTTTCGTTTAGTCTTCCGTCCCATCCGCTGCCAACTGCATGAGCACGTTTTTCACGGAATCCGGAACGTTTAGTTTGGTCTGAAATTCAATTCCGCCCTCTTGGGGAACTGCCCCTTCCACCTCAATGAGATCCAGCAAGCGATAGCCCTGAAACTCCGCTTTGCCAAAATCCGAGGCCGCCAGAACTTTACTGTAATCGATATTTATCGTATTCCGGTGAATATTCACCGGCAAATCATCAGATATCTCGATTTTTCCCACCAAACGCTCCGCCATCGACAGCGAAATACGCGAAAACACCCAGGACATGAGTCCATGAGAAGGAATATTGCGCTCTCTGACCCGATAAACCGCATAGGACTTATCTCCGGAATGAACAAATTCCTTGATTTCCCCAGACAATTCAATCTTGCCTACCGAAGTGGTATCCGTCACGATGTCCATGCGGCCATTCGCATGCGATACCACTTTGAGCGCCGTTACCCGGCCATTGGCAGGAATTCGCTGTGCAATCGCCTCATTCACCACCCCATCCGGGACAAACAGTTTCCCCTGGCTGATTTCCTGCAGGGATTCCCGATTCCAGGTATGCTGAATGATCTGAATCACTGGACCATAATCCTGAACCTTCTCTTCAAGTTTTGACCAATCAATCGTTTGCAACTGTTCCTGCCAACTGGCGGGTAAATCAATCATATTCTTTATGCCTCCGGTTCATCGCCCTTAAGCTGGCGAATGTCCTGCCACAAATCACGGGCGCGTTTATAAATCTGGGCTTCATTGTTGCGAATGTTCTGGTCCCCAATGATACGAGAAATGTACTGGGTGGATTTTTCATAATCCTTCATGCGGAAATAAATCGCACCAATCAGATACATAGCCATCGAATCCGACATGCCGTTAATCGGATAGCGTTCCGTCATCAGCGATCTGTCATATAGTTCGGCCGCCCGTTTGAGCATTTCATTCTCATTTTCTTCATCCTCGGCATCGCGATAAATCCACGCAAGCTCCAAATAAAGTCCGGCGCGTTTTGCCAATGGCTGATCCGTCAATTCGGCATAGAAAATAGCCAACTTGAACGAAGCCACTGCCTCTGGCGTTTTTCGCTCTTCCACGAACTCCAGCCCCAGCTTACGCTTGGCAAGGAACTCCTGGATTTTACGCTTGTGAAGCTCCGGAATCGTTCCTAAAAAGGTCTTCTCATCCGCAGCAAAACCGCATTTCTCGCAAAACCAAATCTTATAGAAATACGGATTGAACCGCTGATAATGAACGCAGAAATCTTCATCCATATGATCCATCAACAATTTAGACTTTGTCTTTACTACCCGCGTCGACTCCCCACAAATCGGACACGTTTTCTCGACAACAAAAGTAAATTCTCCCATAATGTCCCCCTTATGATAATTGATTCCTTTTAGACAATATATTTAGCATACCACACAAATCTGGAAAAATAAATGAAGGAGGCACCTCATTCATACCGCAGCGCTTCAATCGGGTCAAGCTTCGCGGCTTTCCGGGCCGGATAGATGCCAAAGAACAAACCAGTTCCTACGGCAAACACAAAAGAAACAAGGATTGGTGTCACGGTGATAACCGTCTTGAAATTCCCCACCGTTGCGATGATCTGAGAGGCTGCACAACCAACTACAATTCCGATTATGCCGCCGATAACCCCAATGACCATGGACTCAATGAGGAACTGGGTCATGATATTCATAAAGGTAGCTCCTAACGCCTTGCGGATACCGATTTCCCGAGTACGCTCCGTCACCGAGACCATCATGATGTTCATGATGCCAATGCCGCCAACCAACAGGGAAATACCTGCAATCGCCCCCAAGAGCATCGTCAACATGGCCGTAGACTGGCTGACCGTCTCCATGAGACTCGTGAGGTTGCGGACGTTAAAATCATTTTCCTTATCCCCCACCAGATGATGACGGGTGCGCAAAAGCGTCTCTACCTCCGCCTGCACCCGATCCATATATTTCTGGTCGCTGACCTGGATGTTAATCGACTGAACATACGTAATGCCCAGCATTCGCTCCTGCGCAGTCGTAATCGGCACATAAATCATATCATCCTGGTCCTGTCCCATGGAGGACTGCCCCTTGGAATCGAGCAGGCCGATGACTTTATACGGCTGATTGTTGATGCGGATATTCTTGCCCACCGGATTTTCTTGGTCGAAAAGATTTTCCGCCACTGTCGTACCGATAACTGCCACGCGGCTTCGCTTATTCATATCATTGACCGAGATGAACGAGCCATTGCTAATCGACAGGGATCGGATTGCCATGAACTCCGGCGTCACCCCCTGCACGGAAGTCTTCCAGTTGTTATTGCCATAGACAACCTGATAGGAACTGGACACCGACGGTGATACGTAATCGATGTTTTTGATTTTTTCCTTGATTGCCGTGGCATCGTCATATTTCAACGTCTGCATAGACCCAGCACCGCCACGCGTACCGCCACGATTCGACGAGCCTGGCGATACAATCAGCATATTAGAACCCAGGCTGGCAATGGAACTCGTGACATTGCTGCGCACGCCCATACCCACCGATACCAGCGCAATAACCGCCCCAACACCGATAATGATGCCCAGCATAGTCAGCAGACTTCGCATCTTATTCGCATAAAGGGAAGTGAGTGCCATCTGGAAGCTTTCACTAAACAACATCCATGACCACACCCTTTCCTTCATCACGGGTTATCTTGCCATCCCGCACTAAGAGCTGCCGGCTCGCACAAGCGGCAATTTCCGGCTCATGGGTGACCAGGATAATCGTCCGTCCCTTTTCGTGCATCGTTTCGAAAATATCCATGATTTCCCTGGTAGACTTGGTATCCAGGTTACCGGTAGGCTCATCGGCCATAATAATATGCGGGTCATTGACCAGCGCCCGGGCAATGGCCACGCGCTGGCGCTGGCCGCCGGACAATTCATTGGGCTGATGGTCGGCGCGGTCACCAAGGCCTACCGCCTCCAGATAATGCTGAGCGCGCTCCAGCCGCTCCTTGCGGCCAACTCCCGCATAAACCAAGGGAAGCGCCACATTTTCCAGGGCCGATATCCGGGACAGCAGATTGAAGTTCTGGAAGACAAAACCGATTTTCTTATTGCGTGTTATAGCCAAGGCATCATCGCTGAGGCCGGATACTTCCTCGCCATCGAGTTTATAAGACCCTTCGCTGGGCCGATCCAGACATCCCAGGATATTCATCAGCGTGGACTTTCCCGAGCCCGACGGCCCCATAAGGGCAGCAAACTCCCCCTGATAGATATTGGTAGTGATTCCATCTAACGCCGCTAAGGTATCACCGCCGATACGGTAGAGTTTTCGGATGCCGGCAAGCTGTATCGTTGGATAACGATCTTCCTTTTTTTCCATAGGAAACCTCACCTTCCGTGCCTTACATAGGCGGCCCGCCCGGACCATTTTGCTTTTTTGCCGTTGCCGAGCTCTTCTTGGCCGTATACGTGCTTACCACCTGTTCCCCTTCGTAGAGGCCATCGATAATCTCTACATACTCATCGCTGTAGATTCCCGTCTGTACATAGCGGTTCTCCTGCTTACCATCCGGATTCTTGACAATAACATACGAACCGTTGGAATCCGTTTTCAACGTCGAGATAGGCACGGCCAGCACATCATCCTTGCTGGCGGTGTTGATTTCCACCCGGGCCGTCATGGCCGGCAGCAAAAGATTATCCGGGTCATCCACATCGAGAGTTACATAATAATAAATAACATTGGCCGAAGAAGAGTTAGACGAAGAACTAGACTTTGTATCCCAGCTATTGCTGGTATCGGTCTGAGAAATATTCGACACCCGAGCGGTAAACGTACGGCCTGTATAGGTATCTACCGTAAATGTGGCCGTCTGCCCCACCTTGATGCTGCCGATATCCGTTTCATCGACCTTGGCCTGAATCTGCTTGCTGGACAAATCGGCAATGCGCATGATTACCGTCGGATTATCCGAACCCTGCGTGGCCATAGTTCCGGCAGTCTTTGGCTCACCGACAACCACACCGGACATCGGTGCCGTGATGGTCATCTCGTTCATATCGGACTCTGCTTCCGAAAGTGCCGATACCGCCGTATCGTAATTTAGTGCTGCATCCTCAAGTTCTGCCTGGGTATTGGCGCCGATACTGTAAAGATAGCTGACACGGTCGTATTTTGCCTTGGTATTCGTTACCTTAAACCTTGCCTGGTCACGTTTTGCCTCGTAATCCTTACCATCGAGCAAAGCCACGGTCTGTCCAGCCGTTACCTGTTCATTTTCCTTTACCAGCACTTGCTTGATACGGGCCGTTACCTTGGAACTTACCTCAACGGAATTCACGGGACGAATCGTTCCCGTCGCTGATACCGTTGACTTCATATTCATGCGGACAACTTCAGTCGTTTCCACTGCCGCCGCTTTCTTGGCCTGCTGCTGTCCCTGGTAGTATTTCCAACCGCCAAAGGCTGCTGCCGCCAAAGCCAGGACAGCGATTCCCGCCTTGACCTTCCAATCGAATTTAAGTTTCATTTCGCTTCCTCATCTCTTTCTGCCTGTTTCTGTTCTGCGGCCCGCAATGCTGCAGCCGTATCCCCAGCGCGTTCTGCTACCGAAGACTCCGAAAGCGTCGTATCCACATCAGTCTCCAGTTCTGCGGCAGAAGCCCGTTCACTGGCATTCAGCCCCATTCCCATGGCATTTTCCACCGTGGCTTTATAACGGGCATAATCGTACTGAGCACTGATCTGATTCAAACGCGCCGTGGACAATGCCTCCTGTGCATCGATGATATCGAGCATCAAGCCTTCGCCAGCACGATATTTTTCGCGGGCAATATAGTAATCCTGTTCCGCCTGGTTGACCGCATCCTTGGTGGAGTTGAAACGCTTCTCCGCCTCACGCATGCTGTAGTATGCCTGCCGCACCGAAAGGTCGATATCTTCCTTATCCTTCAACAGATTGAGACGGGCCACATCATAATCGGTCTTGGCCGATTTCACCTCAGCCCGCGTAAGACCACCATCAAAGATATTCCACGACAAGCCAACCCCAGCCGAAGCTCCATGGCTTGACGAACTGGACGGCTTATAGCGTTCCGTTTGATCGAGTCCCAGGCTGACCTTTACCGATGGCAAATAGCCTGCTTTCGCGGCTTTTATCGCCTGCTCCTGCTGTTCCAGCTTATATTGATCGATCAGCAAATCCTTGCGATTTTTATAGGCGTAATCAATACAATCATTCATATCGATGCCAAACACATCATAGGAAAAATCCGAAGTGAGATTCAAGGGTTCCGTGCGATCCATATTCATATAGTTGCGCAGCGTCGCCAAATCCACTTCGTAATTATTCTCAGCCTTGATGAGATTCTGCTGAGCATTGCTGAGCTCTACCGAAGAGCGGATTACATCAATCCGCGCCTTGGCACCTGCCGAATAAAGCTGATTGACATTGTTGTAGTGTTCCTTATATTTATCGACCGTCTCCTGACGAACCCCTACCGTCTTCTTGGCTTCCAACGCATTATAATATGCCTTGATTACATTTAGTTTAAGATTCTCGCGGTCGCGTTCCGTCTGTAAATCGGCCGCCTTCACCCCAATCTTAGCTTGTTTGATATTAGCTTGATTTTTTCCGCCAGAATAAATGGGCACCGAAACCGTTGCCGCCAATTTTCCCGACGCATCCGTTGCTCCCGAATCTTTCTTTTCGGCATTCAACTCGCCAGTAACAGACGGAGCAATACCATTCTGTACTTTCGCCTTAGCCAGTTTATATTTCGCAGAATCCTCGCCCTTCTGCGTGACTTTAAGTCCCGTATTCTCCGAAAGCGCACGATTGATGGCATCCTGAAGTGAAACATCAGCCGCCATAGCTTCCGGCATCATCATAAACATAGCACCAGCCAAAGCCAGTGCCAGGTGTTTCTTTTTATTTTTCATGATACGATGATAATTCATGAAAGGTTCCTCCTACAGGTTCATTTGAAAAAGTCTATTCTATAGAATACTACAAATTCCTCCAACTCTCTGAACCTATTTTATCAGATTATGATAAAATAGAATAGTTGATTAAACATAAAGAAATACTAAGAAAATCATTAAGATAGGAGCCACTTCCATGGATAATCCATACTTTGACCAGGCGCTAGAAATACTACGCCGCTTCTACGGCTATCCCAGTTTCCGCCCAGCCCAAAAGCCGATAATAAACAGCCTGCTTTCCGGCAAAGACACCGTTGCCATCATGCCCACCGGTGCCGGCAAAAGCATCTGCTTTCAGATTCCCGCCATGATTTTCCCGGGACTGACCCTCGTCATATCCCCCTTGATTTCCCTGATGAAGGACCAGGTCGACGCCCTAGCCGAACAGGGCATTCCCGCTACCTACATCAACAGCACCCTATCCCTTTCAGAATCCGACGCCCGGTTAAATGCCATTGCCGCCGGGCAGTACAAACTGGTCTATGTCGCCCCAGAACGGCTCGATACCAGCTACTTTCAGTATATCCTTGAACACCAACCCATCTCCATGGTTGCCGTGGACGAAGCCCACTGCCTATCCCAATGGGGCCATGACTTCCGCCCCAGCTATCGTCAGATTGCTCCCTTTATCGCAGGTCTCCCACGCCGCCCGCTGGTCGCCGCCTTTACCGCTACCGCTACGCCGGAAGTAAAAGATGACATCATAACCCTACTCGACCTAAAGGCCCCGCAAATTCACGTCACGGGATTTGACCGCCCCAACCTCTACTTTGAAGTTCGCCGCGGCGAGGACAAGAAAAAATTCATCGTAAGCTACGTCAAAAATCATCCGGAGGAATCCGGCATTATCTATGCCGCCACCCGCAAGGAAGTCGACAAAGTCTACGACCTGCTGAAAAAAAAGAAATTTACCGTCGGACGCTACCATGCGGGCCTTACCGAAAAACAGCGCACCAAGGCGCAAGATGACTTTCTCTACGACAACATTCAGGTCATCGTGGCCACCAACGCCTTCGGCATGGGAATCGACAAGAGCAACGTCCGCAATGTCATCCACTACAACATGCCCAAGAACATCGAA
>CALYVJ010000042.1 GCA_945494195.1 uncultured Selenomonas sp.
CAGTTTCCCTGTCCCTGATTCTCTGCCATGATAAACCTCCTAAAACTAAATAAAGCGCCTCGTCCAAAAGGACGAAAGCGCTTGCTATCGTGGTACCACCAATCTTTACACACGGCCAAAGGCCATGTGCCTCTTGGCCATAACGCGGCCAACGTTCCCGCTTACTCTCCTTCAGCCGGACAGCTCCGAAGCTACCTTCCGATACCGGATACAAAGACTCGCACCAACCGTCTTCTCTCTTGAGCACCGATAACCGTACTCCTCTTCTTCCTCGCCTTTTTTCGCTATATGGCGTTTATTTTATCATATCTTTTTTCTTCTTGCAACTTTAAGAAAATACCAATTGCAACCCAGCTTTCTAAGCATTATACTATATATTAGAATTTACTGTAGGAGAGTATAGGTTATCATGAATTTCTCATCCATTTCCACGAATAAGGCTATCGCCTTTGGCATCGTAGGACTAGCCTTTACCGCAGCTGCTGTCAGCTGCATTTCTGTATCCACGGCAAACCAAGATTGCGTGGTCATGGGCGTTCAGTCCAACGGCACTACCCTGACAGGAATGAGCAAAAAAGAAGTACGCAAATATTTTGATAAAGAAGCGAAAAAGGCACTGAGCAAAAATGCCGCAGTGCTTTCCTATAAAGAGCGTCACTGGACAATCCAGCCCAATGAAATAAATCTGCAAGCCAAAGTCGACGAGGCTGCTGAGACAGCTTACAACATTGGCCGCGAAGGCGATCCAGTCACCAATCTCATAAACCAGATGAAGCTGGCTATTTTCGGCCAGAATGTTGTCATGACAGCCAGCTTTGACAAAGATAAACTCGATGCCAAGCTGGCTGCCATCGAAAAGGAAGTCGATACCCCGCCAGCAAACGCAGAAGTCAGCCTGCAGGCCAACGGCTCCATCCAGAAAAAACCGGCCGTCACCGGTCTTACGCTGGATACAGCACCAATTGCCGAGAATCTCACCCCGAAATTTGAGGCGTTAGAACTCACGGCAAAAGTCGAACTTGACCCAAAAGAAGACAAGCCCTTTGTATTAGATGAAGATATTGCCAATATCGATGCGGTTCTTGGCTCGTATACCACCCGGTTCTATCCCGGCGACCGCGGAGACAACATCGGGCTGGCGGCCAGCCATCTGCAAGGCGCATTGATTCGCAGCCAAGCCACCCTGTCCTTCAACAACATCGTCGGCCAGCGCACCCGCGCTGCGGGCTACAAGAACGCTGGCGTTATCGTCAACGGGGAACCAGCGGTTGATGTTGGCGGTGGTGTCTGCCAGGTAAGCAGCACCCTTTATAATGCAATCCTTCTGGCAGGCCTCAAGCCAACCGAACGCTCTAATCATTCCCTGCCTTCCAGCTATGTACCGGCAGGCCGTGATGCCACCGTGGCCGATGGCCTGTTGGATTTCGTCTTCCAGAATCCACTGCCCCATCCGGTAGTCCTGCGGGTGTCCAATTCCGGCAGCGCTCTGACGATTTACGTTCTCGGCACAAAAGCTGACCTTGGCGGCAAAACCATTTCGCTGGTCAGTGAGGGCCCCAGCACCCGGCCTTCCGTCTATCGTATCTGGAAACAGGACGGCAAAGTCGTAGAACGCGAATTCCTGCATACGGATACATTCTAAGAAAAATAACCGAAGGCTATGAAGCACCCCTACCAGGGCAAAGCTTCATAGCCTTTTTATGTATCAACTGGTTAGTGGGGAACCACTGCCTTCGAGGGCGGTATACAAGCAGTTAATCCCACCACGACTTTTGCCCAGTCCTTCGTCACCATTGATTATGGCGAACATCAGGGCAAACATGCCCCTTTCCTCTGGCTTTGGCTGGAAAAAAGTTTCCAAGGACAAATTAGCCAACGATATCCTGTATATCGCCCTGCAAAAATAAACCAGCATAACCAAAGCCGTATGCCCTATCCTTTCCGATAGGCATACGGCTTTTTGCTGCTCATTTTTTGATTTGAATGCGGCCGATTGCGATATCGCCGATACCTTTTTGATTCAGATATTGGGAAAACACCTCTTCCAGCGTTCCAAACTCTCCAGTCACCTTGGTATTTTTGAGCATGTCATAGCCATCTCCACCGGCCGCGGTAAAATCACTGACTGCCACCTGGTACAGACGCTGATTGTCCAAGGGCTCACCGGCCACTTTTACATTGCTCACCCGGCTGCCTGCTGGTGCTACGATATCCAGCGTGAAGGTAAGTCCGCTGACATCCATAAAGCCGCCAAAGGCACGGGGGACATACTCTACAGAATGCTCCAATACCTTTTGGACAGTTGCTCCCGAAATTTCCACCCGCTTCAGCGTATTTCCAAAGGGGAAAATCTTCCAGAGGTCTCCCTGGGTTACCTCCCCAGCGGGGAGATTTGCCCGCAGACCGCCGCCATTGGCTAAACCGATATCGGCCTGTGCCGCCCACCGCAGGGCATCGGCCGTCAGATTTCCCAATTCCGATTCCCGGGTGCGCACCAGTTCACGGGCGCTGGAAAGCTCCCGCGGCGACTGAGTAACTACTTTTCCCACCATCTTATGATTATCAGCCTCGATTGCCTGCAAAGCTTCGCTGATGCCTTCATCAGGGCCTTCCACTTCGTTGACGATAGCCGCCCGATCCAACAGGACAGATTTGATTTTCCGCAGCTTATGGTTCCGCACGATAAGCTCCACTCTGCCCAGGAAATCCCCCTGGGCACCAGTCTGACAAATCAGCGTCTTTCCCACTTTTTCCGGCTTTTGCAATTTGGTATGACTGTGTCCATCCAAAATCAAATCAATTCCCGGCACTTCCTTAGCGATGCGCGCCGAGGTGTATTCCGAACTGGCATCAAGTCCCATGTGCATGAGACCGATTACCACATCATGATTCTTGCGCAATTTCGGCACCAGCTTCTTGGCGGTATCCACCGGATTCAGGAATTTAACCAGTTCCACATTGACCTTGTTGGTCTTATAAGCCGTCTCCGGCGTACTGAGGCCAAACACCGCTATCCGAACACCATTTAGCTCAAAGCTTTTATAGGGGCGGAATACATAGCCCTGTTCGTCCCGGTCCACCAGATTGGCACTTAGCATGGGAAAGTTCATCATCCCCGCCAACTTCTGCAGCTGCACCGCACCATAATTAAAATCGTGGTTTCCCGGTGTCATACCATCATACCCGGACAGATTCATGAGACGCGCCATATTTTCCCCCTTGCTGGCATTGATAAGTGGCATGCCATGCAACGTGTCCCCGGCATCAAAAGCCAGCGTATCGGAATCGGCCTCCTTCTGCTGCCAAATCGCAGCAGCAATCCATTTCATTCCAATAGACTTCCCATTGTCGTCACTCTCCAGTACACGGCCATGCATATCATTGGTATGGAAAATAGTGATATGCACACCATCCTTCTGTACCGAAGCCACGGCCGGCACTGGCAACAGCAGGGCTGCGCTCAGCACCATCGCCATCAGGAAGTGGCACCAGCGAATCGGCATCGTCTTCATTATCATTCCCCTTCTTTCTGTTCCCTTCAGCGGGTACGCTCAAGAATAAAACCATAGGGTGCCTCCGGGCGATGATTCCACAAGCGGTAACACCCCACCGTGTAATTCCTGACCGGAATCTCCTGCAAAAAACTTGCTAAACAATCGGCCTCAATCTTGCCCTCAGGATGTCCCGGATAGACCATAATCGCGCAAATCCCCTGAAGGCGAAGTTTTGCCAGCACACATTTTACCGCCTTAAGGGTGCTTTCGTGATTAGTCACGGCTTCATGATCAGCTCCCGGCAAATACCCGAGATTGAACATCGCCACATCAATTGACCGGTCAACATACCGGCCAATCTCCTCATGGCTCTGCTGCAGATAGCAAATCTGTGAGGCAAATTCCTTGGTGCGCTCTTTCGTATGCAGAATGGCCTCCGCCTGAATGTCAAAGGCATACAGCTGGCAGGAAGCTTTCATATTCTGCGCCAAGAACAACGTATCACCGCCATTGCCAGCCGTGGCATCCACGATTACTTCCGCCCGTCTGACAGCTGGCAGGATAGCTTGATGCATCAGATTGATTACATTACTCACAGTTTGCATAATTCGTTTTTTCCTTCCACAAAACCTGCTTATTCATTTTTTTCTTCTAACAATGGTTTGAGGAATTGCCCTGTATAGGACGCCCTGACTTTGACAATATCCTCCGGCCGCCCTTCAGCAACGATATTTCCTCCTTTGTTGCCGCCTTCCGGCCCCAAATCGATGATGTGGTCGGCCGTCTTGATGACATCGAGATTGTGCTCGATGATGACGACGGTGTCACCACCATCAACGAGGCGCTGCAGGATGTCCAGCAGCTTATGGATGTCAGCCGTATGCAGACCTGTCGTGGGCTCATCGAGGATGTAGAGGGTGCGGCCCGTACTGCGGCGCGAGAGCTCCGTTGCCAGCTTGACGCGCTGGGCCTCGCCCCCCGACAGAGTCGTAGCCGGCTGGCCAAGCTTGATATAACCAAGGCCCACATCCTGGATTACCTGCAGCTTGCGAGCGATGCGCGGTACATTCTGGAAGAATTCCACGGCCTCGTCAATCGTCATTTCGAGAACATCGGAGATGGTCTTACCTTTATAACGTACCTCCAGGGTTTCGCGATTATAGCGTGCCCCCTTGCAGACCTCGCAGGGCACATAGACATCGGGCAGGAAGTGCATCTCAATTTTCAAGATGCCATCGCCCTTGCAGGCCTCGCAGCGGCCGCCCTTGACATTGAAGCTGAACCGCCCGGCCTTGTAGCCACGCATCTTGGCTTCCGGAGTCTGGCTGAACAGCTCACGGATTGCATCAAAGACACCCGTATAAGTTGCCGGATTGGAACGCGGCGTGCGTCCGATGGGCTGCTGGTCGATATCGATGATCTTGTCGATATGCTCCAGCCCCTTGATTTTCTTATGCTTACCCGGCTTGCCCTTGGAATGATAGAGCCGTGAGGCGATGCCTTTATACAGGATCTCATTGACCAGCGTACTCTTTCCCGAGCCCGATACACCAGTCACCAACGTCATCGTCCCCAGCGGGAATTTGACGTCGATGTTCTTGAGATTGTTCTCCTGGGCACCGACTACCTCGATGAACTTGCCATTCCCAGGACGGCGTTTGCCCGGCACCGGGATGAACTTCCGGCGCGACAGGTATTGGCCAGTCACGGACTCCTTGACCTGCATGATTTCCTTGGCAGTTCCCTGGGCAACGACTTGGCCACCATGGGCACCAGCCCGGGGCCCGATGTCGATGATATGGTCAGCTGCATACATCGTATCCTCATCATGCTCAACCACAATCAGCGTATTGCCAAGGTCCCGCAGGTTCTTGAGGGTTGCCAACAGGCGGTTGTTGTCCCGCTGATGCAGGCCGATGCTCGGTTCATCGAGCACGTAGAGCACCCCTTGAAGCCCCGAGCCAATCTGGGTAGCCAGCCGGATGCGCTGGGCCTCGCCCCCCGACAGGGTCCCTGCCGCCCGCGAAAGCGTCAGATAATCAAGCCCCACGTTGAGCAGGAAACTCAGGCGCGCGTGGATTTCCTTCAGGATCTGCACGGCAATCTTCTGTTCCCGCGGCGTAAACTCCACGCCTGCCAGGAACTCGTCAGCCTCATGGATGGTCATGGCCGTAAGCTCGGCAATGTTCTTGCCCCCCACCGTGATGGACAGGGTCTCGGGCTTCAAGCGCGCCCCATGACAGACCGGACAGTCAATCTCCGTCATGTAGTTCTCATAAGACTCTCGCATCTCATCGGAATCCGTTTCCTGATAGCGGCGGTTGAGCATCGGCAGTACGCCCTCGAATTCCACATTGTACTCCTTGCGCTCGCCGAACATATTCGTGTAGTGGAATCGGAATTTCTCATCGCCAGCGCCATGAAGCAGTACATGGCGTGTCTTCTTGTCCATATCCTTCCAGGGCGTGTCCACCGTATAGCCATAATCTGTAAGCACCGCTGCGATCACACACATGCCATAGGAGTGGGGATTCTTCGACAGCGGCGCAAAGACGCCCTTTGCCACCGACAGGGACGCATCGGGCACCACCAGCTCCTCATCGAACTCCATATGGCTGCCAAGGCCCATGCAGACTGGGCAAGCACCATAGGGACTGTTGAACGAGAACATGCGCGGCGTGATTTCCGGCAGGCTGATACCGCAATCGACACAGGCGAAATTCTCGCTGAACATCAAGAGTTCCCCATCGACAATCTGCACATAGACGACACCCTCGCCAAGCTTCAGTGCCGTCTCCAGCGAATCGGCCAATCGCTGTTCCATGCCCTCGCGGACAACCAAGCGGTCAATGACCACCTCGATGGTGTGTTTTTTCGTTTTCTCAAGCTGGATCTCATCGTTGACATCGTGGACTTCCCCATCGATGCGCACGCGCACATAACCCTCACGGCGGATATGCTCAAGCACCTTCTTGTGCTCCCCCTTCTTGCCGCGGATTACCTGGGCCATGACCAGCAGTTTCGTGCGCTCTGGCAGTTCTTTGATCTGGTCGATCATCTGGTCCACGGTCTGCTGGGTAATCGGCTTGCCGCACTTCGGGCAGTGCGGACGGCCAGCCCGGGCATAGAGCAGGCGCAGGTAATCATAGATTTCCGTCACCGTGCCGACCGTCGAACGCGGATTGTGGCTTGTCGTCTTCTGGTCGATGGAAATCGCCGGCGACAGTCCCTCGATGTTGTCCACATCGGGCTTGTCCATCTGCCCCAGGAACTGGCGGGCATAGGAGGACAGCGACTCGACATAGCGCCGCTGTCCTTCGGCATAGATGGTATCAAAGGCCAGCGATGACTTTCCCGATCCCGAAAGCCCTGTGATGACCACGAGCTTATCCCGCGGGATTTCCACGTTGATATTCTTGAGATTATGCGCTCTTGCGCCTTTTATCTTGATGCTGTTTTCCATTGCCTTTCCCTCTTATTTCTTCGATGGCAGACTGCCATCGAGTTCCAATATCATATCCCTAAGCTCTGCTGCCCGCTCGAATTCCAGTGCCCGGGAAGCCTGCTGCATCTCACGGGTAAGCGTCTTGATGAGATTCTCCTTGTCCTTCTTCGTAAGCTTTTTCTTCTTGCGCTTGCCATCGGCCGCGTAGCCCGCGGACGATTCAGCCACCAAAGTCGTTTCGATGAGCGGCTTGATGGGCTTCTTGATGGTCTTGGGCACGATGCCGTGCTCGTGGTTATACGCCTGCTGGATTTCCCGGCGGCGCTCCGTCTCGTCCATGGCCCGTTTCATCGAGTCGGTGATGCGGTCGGCATACATGATGACATGGCCGTTGGCATTGCGCGCCGCCCGGCCGATGATCTGGATAAGGGATGTATCCGAACGCAAAAAGCCCTCCTTATCGGCATCGAGGATGGCGATAAGGGACACCTCTGGCATGTCGAGGCCCTCGCGCAGCAGATTGATCCCCACCAGCACGTCAAACTCGCCGGCGCGCAGGTCGTGGCTGATCTCAGCGCGCTCAATGGTGGCGATGTCCGAGTGCATATAGCGCACCTTGATGCCCGTTTCCTTCAGGTAATCGGTGAGGTTTTCAGCCATCTTCTTAGTCAGTGTCGTGACCAGCACGCGCTCATCTTTCGCAATGCGAATCTTTATCTCCGCCAGCAGATCATCGATGTGCCCGTCCAAGGGCCGTACCTCTATCTCAGGATCCAGCAGGCCCGTCGGCCGGATGATCTGCTGGGCAACCTGCTGGGCCTTGCCGAGTTCGTATTTGCCCGGCGTCGCCGAAACGTAGACAATCTGATTGATGCGCGCAGCAAACTCCTCAAAAGTCAAGGGCCGATTGTCAAAAGCCGAAGGCAGGCGGAAGCCGTTTTCCACCAGAGAAACCTTGCGGCTGCGATCCCCAGCGTACATCGCATGGACCTGTGGCAGCGTGACGTGGGACTCATCCATGACGATAAGGAAATCCTCCGGAAAATAGTCGAGCAGCGTATAGGGAGCATCCCCCGCCTTGCGGTGGGTGAGATGCCGCGAGTAGTTTTCGATGCCCGAGCAATACCCCATCTCCTGCATCATCTCGAGGTCATACTTCGTGCGCTGCTCGATGCGCTGCGCCTCCAAGAGCTTGCCCTGCTGCTGGAACATCGCCACCTGCTGCTCCATCTCCGTACGGATATCGGCCATGGCGATCTTGAGGTCCTCATCTTCGGTAACATAATGCGAAGCCGGAAAGACCATCACATGGGTGCGCTCACCATAGATCTCCCCCGTCACCACATCAAACTCCACCATGCGGTCGATCTCATCGCCAAACAATTCAATGCGTACGGCCCGGTTGTTATAGCCAGCAGGGAACACCTCGATTACATCCCCGCGCACGCGGAACCGGCCGCGCTCAAAGGCGATGTCGTTGCGCTCATAGCGAATCTGTACGAGCTTGCGCAGTATGGCCTCGCGTTCCATTTCCTGCCCTTTGTGCAGGGAGAGCACCATTTCATGATAGCTCTCCGGCGAACCCAAACCATAAATACACGAAACCGAGGCCACGATGATGACATCGCGCCGTTCAAATAACGAACAGGTTGCCGAGTGACGAAGTTCATCAATTTCATCATTGATGGAGGAATCCTTCTCAATATAGGTATCCGTCGAAGCAATATAGGCCTCAGGCTGATAATAGTCGTAGTAGCTGACAAAATAGCCGACGTAATTATCTGGGAAAAATGTTTTGAACTCACTAGCCAGCTGTGCCGCGAGCGTTTTATTATGCGCAATGACCAAGGTCGGCTTTTGCACCTTCTCGATAACCTTGGCAATGGTATAGGTCTTGCCTGTGCCAGTCGCTCCGAGCAATACCTGCGCTTCCTGGCCATTTATTATCCCCGCCGCCAAGTCATCGATAGCCTGCGGCTGGTCTCCCATTGGCTCAAACGGTGCCACCACCTTGAAAGGAATATTCGTATCGAATTGCGTTGTATTCAGTTTCGGCACCATCGCCATAACAAGACCTCCTCCAGCTTTTATCGAATGTGTGTACTCTATTATAACGCCATTTTCTCCCTTTTGTCGACCAGCAAACGCTCCTGGAATTCCGCATCTTTTGCATAGTATTTGCTTCTTTTCCCGCTTTTCTAAGCAAATCCAGCAGGTTATAATAAAGCCAAGGGATTAAAGCCACTCGGCGACCTCTTCATCAACTTGATGTTCTGTATCGTCGTGCCGATGGTCTTCGTTTCGATTGCCTCGGCCATCGCCAACATGGACTCCGCAGGCCGCGCTGGCAAAGTCATGGGCATTACCGACCGTAGCCACCTTCTCCATTACGGCACTGATTGCCGCCATTGTCATGTATGGAGTCGTCTCCTGCATTAACATCGTGCCAGCTGGCTTCTTTGCGAATCTCGCTGCCACCTACGGCACTGACCTCATGGGGGGCTATGCCAAGACGCTGCTCGTTTATTACGGCATGTGCTTCCTCTACATGTTCATCTTTTTCCCGCTCTATGCCTGGTATGGCGGCGGCCGCCATGCCGTTCCCGTCATGTGGCGCAATCTCTTCAAACCGGCAGCTGTATCGTTTGGCACCAGCTCTTCTGTCGCCACCATTCCGACCAACATGGAAGCGGCCAAAGCCAGTGAAGTCTCCCAGGAAGTCACCGACATCGTCATGCCACTGGGCGCGACCATGCACATGGATGGTTCCACTATGGGCGCAATCGTGAAAGATGCCTTCCTCTTCGGCATCTCGGGCATGGACTTCAATAGCGGCGACGCCATCCTTGCCATCATCATTGCTGTATTCTCTTCCGTGGCCATGTCGGGTATCCCCGGTGGCGGCGGTGTTGGCGAACTCGTACTCTGCTCCTTCTTCTTCAACAACAGTGCCGAGCAGATGACGATTGCCTACACGCTGGCACTGGCTATTGGCAATCTCATTGATCCGGCGGCTACCATGGTCAACGCCGCTGGCGACTATGTCGCTACTTATATCGTTTCGCGCTATACCGACGGCAAAGACTGGCTGGAGAAAAAACTTACCCGTGTCCAAAC
>CALYVJ010000043.1 GCA_945494195.1 uncultured Selenomonas sp.
CTTACCGAAACTTTTTGTCACTATGTCCTCTTCAATTCCTCTTTGGACCTCAGAATATGTCAAGGCATGGGCAGAGAACAGGGAGGAGCGTAATTATGACAAAATGGGCAGTGATTTATTCTTCCGTTACGGGCAACACCCGGCAAATTGCGGAGGCAATTGCCGAGCAGGCCGGTGACGCTGATGTGTTTCGGGTACAGGATGCACCAGCGGATGTATCTGGCTACGATGTAGTTGCTTTGGGGTATTGGCTTCGGTTGGGCCAGCCCGACCCTTTGATGCTAAAATATCTGTCGCAGGTAAAAAATGTCCGCGTCTGCTTCTTCCAGACGCATGGGACGGCACCGACAAGTGAGCATGCGATTACCTCATTTGCTCGTGCTGGGTATTTTTTGGGGGATGGCTGTGAAATCCTGGGGACCTTCGGCTGCCGAGGCAAGATTAATCCGGCGATGCAAAAGAAACGGGCGCAGGCTGGTCCCGATGATCCCCATGGTGGAGCAAAGAGTATCGAGCGCTGGAAACTAGCCTCTACCCATCCCGATGAACAGGACTTAGCCGATGCGAGGGATTTCGTTCTGCGCATGGAGCATAAGCTGGTCATGAAAGAACGTTTTTGGGCAAAGCAAGCGTCCAAGCGGAAGGAACTGCAGGCGAATAAGTCAAACGATTGAATATAGCGGACCATTTCTTTTAACAAAGTTAGGGATATGGTCCGCTTTGTTTTTGGCTAAATAAGTGTCAGAAACTTATAATAATTATCTATTTAATGCAAAAAGTATCTCAATTACGTTGACAATAAACGTCATTAATGTTAATATAAAATGCGTAAACGGAAAAGAACATAATTGTGAAGATATTCATGCGGAAAAAGCAGTCGGTGGCGGGAAGTCAAATGTCGGCTGCTTTTCCTATGAGTAAAAAAATTATTATTTTCAATTATCATCATTTCCAAATTCCTACAAGTTTCTATTATTAAATCCTGTTTTAGAAGGGAGTCTTTGGACTACATGGAGGCATTTTGTATCGCAGTCGCTTTGCTGGGGTTGATGTACTTTGCCTACCGCGGCTGGTCAATCATCCTGATTGCGCCTTTTTTTGCGGGGTTGGCAGCCTTGGCAAGCATGTTTGACATTTTGCCGGTGTACAGTGAATTGTACATGACGCGACTGGCAGAATACGTCAAAACCTACTACCCGGTATTTTTGTTTGGTGCTGTATTTGCACGATTGATGGAAAAGGGCGGGCTGGCATCAGCAGTAGCCGCTAAGATTGTCGATGTGCTCGGGGAAAAGCGGGCAATACTGGCTGTGTTGATGGGCTGCGGTGCGCTGACTTACGGCGGACTCAGTGTGTTCGTTGTTGCTTTTGTCATGTATCCGTTTGGTGCGGTGGTATTCAAGAAAGCGGATATTCCGAAACGGCTGCTTCCAGCAGCTTTATGGGTAGGCATATTCTCCTTTGCTATGGTATCTTTACCTGGCACGCCGCAAATCCAGAACATCATTCCGTCCTCCTATTTTCAAACCAGTACTTGGGCGGCTCCGGGAATTGGCGTCTTTGCTTCGCTGCTCTTCTTGTTGATTGGCTGGGGATGGATTGGACGCCGCGCAAAGCTTTTGAAAGCACAAGGCGAGGGCTATGGCAATCACGTTACCGAAGGGCGTAAAAAACGCAATCCCAAAATACATATTCCTTGGTATTGGTCCTTGCTGCCGTTGCTCATGGTCATTGTCATCAATGTAATTCTTTCTAATCCTTTTGGTTGGGAATGGGGCTTTCATTGGAATGAAGAAAGTCTTGAGGCATTCAAGCCGCTTCACCTGTCCCTTTTGGCTGCTAAGGTGGGTAAGGTATCGGCAATCTGGTCGATTAGCGTTGCCCTTATCCTGAGCAGTTTTGCGGCTGCCTATATTGGCCGCAAGCGTTTTATGGTTATGGATGGCTTTTTGGCGCCAATCAATTATGCGGCACTTTCCTCGGGAACCGCTGTATTGAATGTTGCTTCTGGCTATGCCTTTGGCTGTGTTATTACGGCTATGCCGGGATTCCTCCCGGTAACGGATTGGCTGATCGGCATTGCCGATTCCTTTGGTCCATTGTTATCGGCGGTTATTACGACGAATATCATGTGCGGGATTACGGGATCGGCTTCTGGTGGTTTGACGATTGCCCTGTCGGCATTGGGGGAGCAATGGGCGGCTATGGCAACAGCAGCCGGGATTCCGTTGGAGGTCCTGCACCGCATTGTTGCGATTGCTTCGGTGGGCATTGACCCGGTTCCTCATTGTGGTGCTTTGGTAACCCTGTTGGCAATATGCGGGCTTACCCATAATGATTCCTATTACGATATTGCTGTGATCATGGGGCTGAAATTTTTCGTTCCGTTCTTATGTATTCTCTTCTATATGTTGACGGGAATATGCTAAAAAATTTAGGCCCGAAACCAATTTGGTTTCGGGCCTAAATTTTTTTACTGGATTTTGTTAATCATTCGGAACTGGTTGTGAATTTCATCGTATTCATGGTATCACCTCGGAAAAGAAGATTTGTGATACCAGCTCCAAAGAAAAAAGGACTAAAATCCTTATTGGGGATGATACCAGGTATACGGACCTTTTTAGATACGTAATGGGGTTGTATCTTTAAAAGAAGTATTGATTATAGCATAGATAGGTCTTTAGTCGCAAGAGGTGAAATGAATAAAAAACAAGGAAAAAGTTTCGGAAGATGACTCCGAAAGCTTTTTCCTTGCGGATACACAGCAAATCAATGCTGCAGGGTAAGTCTTTTTTCGTAAAAATGTTGCCGACGTTGTGCGACTATAGTCTTAGCTTCACTGTCGCGGTCCATCTGATGACGGGTAAAGCGGTGATGTCGGCCAAGCAGGTAGTAATAAAGTCCGATACCGAGGAGGGAAACCGCTCCTGCACCGATATATACGACCTGGAAACCAAAGTCCGGGACAAAACTCCCCAAAGTATAGGGGCCGACGCCGATGCCAAGGTCAAGCAGGACGAAATAGGTACTGGTAGCAATGCCCACCTGATGCATGGGGGCACAGTGAACGGCGAGCGCATGGCAGGATGCCGTTACCGTTCCGTAGCCAAAGCCAAGGAATAAGGCTCCTATCAATAGCGGGATATCCGAAGTTGCCCGGGCGATGATGCTCATGGCGATGGCCATGCAGAGCAGTGATGGATAGATGACAATGTTGCCGCCATAGTTATCCAGCAGAAAGCCGGTAAGTGGACGGCTGATAAAGGATGTCGTGGCAAAGCAGAGGAAGAAGCACGTGGCACCGATGCCTGTAACGCCGATGGCATTGGTGTAAGCGCCCAGGAAACTCAGGACTGTTGAATAACAAACACCACCCATGAAGGCAATGGTAGAAATGCCAAGTGCCTTTATGGAAAAAAAGCGGTCGAAAGATATATGGTGCAAATCTTCCCGTTCCGAGGGCAGAATAACGCGCTCAGGGGTTTTGAGGAAGAAAGAGAGAAGGAAAATTACAAAGGTCGTTACGGTGCAGATTTCAATGCCCAAGCTAAAAGCACCGGCCTGGGTGATGTTCATGGCCAAGAATGGGCCAATAGCCGACGCCAGCGTAACGCCAAGGGTGAAATAGCCAATACCGGTGCCCATGCGTTTAAGCGGAACCAGGGCGGCGACGACAGTGCTGGCCGCCGTAGAGGTAGTACCAAAGGCAAGGCCGTGGAGGAAACGCACCACCATAAAGACGCTCAGGGTCGGCGCTAGTTCATAACACAACACCAACAGGAAAAACATGGAGGTGCCACCTAAAAACATTTTGCGGCGGCCGACAAAATCGATAAAACGCCCCGCTGGAATTCGGGCGAAAAGCGCGCCCACAATAAAGAGGCCGGAGGCAAGGCCGGCCATACCGATGGAGGCATTCCAGGTATGGATGGCATAAGCCGTAGACCAAAGCATCAACAGGAAATGAACACTATAAACAAGGAAATTGATGCCAATATCGAAAACATAATCTTTGCTCCAGAGGCTTTCTGGAGCTGCTTCAGAAACAGATGACATGGATAAAGTCTCCTTTCGCACTGCGTGACGGCACCGGAAAGGACGGCAGACGGGAAAGGGCAATGTTCGTAGAAAGTCTGCCGCATCCGTTGCGTCGACATGAGCTGTGACGCTCAACTCATGAATGTAATCTCGTGAAATCTGACTGGTCATAGATTCACCTTTCTATCATATATAAACTACAAGTTTCAATTAGTCATTATAGGAGGGCCGGCAGACAATGTCTAATGCATAATAAGCACAAGAAATGTGCAAAACATGCATATTGACAATCGATTTTCAAAAAAACAAGCGAATATGAGAAAATTACACAGTAGCTATGCACAAAAATCATCGAAAATAACACGCATTTCTTGAAAGAGCGGATTTTACTTCGTATAATGTATTTGTCAATATATTGTTATGCATATAATGCAAAAATGACCGGTCAAATTGTTGGAGGAGTGACGTAACGACAATGGAGTTAACGCAATTAAAATATTTTCAGGCATTGGCACGTCATAAAAATTTTACCCAGGCAGCCAAATCCATTTCGGTATCGCAATCCGCGCTGAGCCGCTCCATTGCCAAATTGGAACAGGAACTTGGAGCACCATTGCTCAATCGTCATGGGAAAGAAACGGAACTTACGGAAGCCGGAGAAAAATTCCTGTTTCATGTGGACCGGGTGCTTCGCGAGATGGATGTTGCCAGGCAGGAAATCAAGATGGACAATGGTGGTGAAGGAACGGTGAGCGTGTCGTTTCTTCATTCGCTAGGAGATACTTATTTGCCGCTCATCCTCAGCCGGTTTCATGCACGTTATCCGCATGTTGGCATCAAGCTGAATCAGCAAAATTCGGCGGTGATGTCAGAAGAGATCATGGAGGGCGATACCGATATCTGTCTTTGTTCGATGCTTAATGGTGATGATATTGCCTGGATGTATCTTTGGTCCGAGGAACTGTTCCTAGTGGTACCGGATTCGCATCCCTTGGCGCAGCGGGAGACGGTGCGGTTGGAGGAAGTTGATGGGGAACCCTTCATTACTTTGAAGACGGAGTATAACCTCCGGCAGCAGGTCAATCAGTTATTGGATTTGGCCGAGAGTCAGCCGCAGGTTATTTTCGAAGGCGATGAAGTCCACAATCTGATTTCTTTGGTGGCGGCAAAACTTGGTGTTAGCTTATTGCCGCATATTCCCTGCACGGAACAAATGGGGGTCAGTTACCTCCCCGTATCTTTTCCAGCTTGTAAGCGGGCTGTGGGAATTGCTTGGAATACTCGGCGGCCGCTGACACCAGCGGCAATTCGTTTTCAGCAGTTTACGATCAATTATTTCCGTGACCATCAGGATGCGGAGTGATCTATGGGGATTGAGGAGTTATTATGCAGTTAAAAGGTTTGCTGCTGTTGTTAACAGCGGCGTTCATCTGGGGAACTACTTTTGTGGCTCAGATGGTGGGAATGGAAGATTTGGGCCCCTTTACTTATGCGATGTCACGTTATTTTCTTGGTTTTTTGTTTTTAATCGGGCTTTGGCGGTTTCGGCGGAAAAAGCGGGCGCAGGAAAAACAAAGAGGGACGTATCACCCAGGATGGCGGGCCGGTTTTGGCGCAGGCGCAATTATGTTTGTAGGAACTTCGCTGCAGCAGGTGGCAATGCTCTATACGACTGCTGGGAAAACCGCTTTTATTACCGCGTTGTATATTATCCTGGTTCCGATGGGGGCGGCGTTGCTTGGCAAAAAAATCTTTGGCGAAAACTGGGCCGGTGCGGCAATTGCGCTGGGGGGGCTTTATCTGCTTTCTATTCATGGCGAATTTTCTTTGAGCTTTGGCGATGGTTTGGTCCTTATAAGTGCGCTGTTTTGGGCGGCTCAGATTTTGTTTATTGACCGTTATGCCGAGCGCGTGGATGCCATCGAGCTGTCGGTGGCTCAAATTGCGGTTTGCTGGTTGGGCAGCACGTTAGCGGCTTTGGGGTTCGAGTCTATTTGCTGGGCGCCAATTGCCGCTGCCTGGTTTGCTATTTTTTATGGTGGTGTCATGTCCGGTGGGGTAGCGTTTACCCTGCAGATCATTGGCCAGAAATACACCGACCCAGGGCCGGCAGCGATTGTCATGAGCTTTGAAGCAGTCTTTGGCGCTGTGTCGAGCTGGCTTATTCTCGGAGAGATTATGAGCAGTATGCAGATTGCGGGCTGTGCGTTGATGATGCTGGGGGTTTTGGTTACGCAGTCACGGCTGTTGTTTGTGGGGAAAAGGCGATAATGAGGGAGAGAAGATGGGGAACGAAAAGCGCTGGCGGTTGGTATTGCTTCTTTTGGTGTTGACAGCAGGAATGGTGGTGCTGGGCAGTTGGCAGTGGCTGGATCGGGAGGAGATGGCTGATGATTTGCCGGACCTGGTAGTTTATTCCCCACATCCGGCGGAGTTTACGCAACCGCTGCTGGATGAGTTTGAAAAGGAGGCAGGGGTTCGCGTTCGTTTGGTAAATGGTGGTACGGGAAAGCTGTTGCAGCGGGTTCGAGAAGAACAGGAAAATCCTCAGGTGGATGTTCTTTGGGGGGGAGCAGTTTCCATGATAAAGCCTGATGCGGGCCTGTTTGCAGAATACGAAACGGTTAATGAAAATATGATGCGGCCGGAATTCAAGAATCGAGAGGGCTGCCTGACACGGTTTACCGATGTCCCCAGTGTCTTACTGGTAAATACTGATTTGGTGGGGGATTGGAAGATTGAGGGATATGAGGATTTGCTAGATCCGCGGCTGCACGGCAAAATCGCCATGGCGGATCCTGCGTTGTCCTCGTCCTCTTATGAGCAGCTTATCAACATGCTTTATGCGATGGGGAAGGGAAATCCAGAAGATGGCTGGGATTATATCCGCTCCCTGGCGGATAATCTGGATGGGAACCTGTTGGAAAGCTCAGCAGATGTCTATGATGGGGTGGCGCGGGGGCGTTATGTGGTGGGCTGTACCTTTGAGGAAGCAGCGCTTACCTATCAGCGTGCCGGGGCGCCCGTGCGAATCGTATATATGAAGGAAGGCGTCATCAGTGAACCGGATGGAGTGTATATCGTCCGGAATGCCAAACACCTGGCAGCGGCTAAGAAATTTGTGGATTTTATCACAGGACATGGGGCGCAGTCCTTTATTGCCAGAAATCTTCATCGGCGCAGTGTGCGCAAGGATGTAGCGGCACCGGAAGGCTTACAGGAAAAGGATAATCTGGTGATGATTTCTGCGGATGCTGGCGATACTGAGGAGATTCGACAAGAATGGCTGGAGCGGTTTTGCCGGATTTTTCATGGTGAGAAGGGATAAGGAGATACGCGATGCATCAATTTCAAGATGAACTGCGGCAGGCATTGTGGAAATACGCCCTTCTCCCAGTCCTATTGTTGACCGTTGCGGGGCTGCTTTTGATTATGGGAAGCTGGCAGCATTATGTGGTGGAAGACAATGCCCGTCAGCGCCAGCAGCTGGTCAGTGGGATACAGATAATCCTGGACGATGGCGCAAACCGAGTGGATCGAATCGCTGAACAATGGGAGGCTGCTCCGCGGAGTATTGAAAAAATTCAGCATGACGGAAAAAGCCGGGCAGAGATTATGGCTGCGGTGTATCCGGAGATGGATAATAACATGGCTGGGGTGGAGTTTTATTTGTTGGACACCAAGGGAGCGGTGTTGGCGGGCACACACCGTCAGCTGCCTGCCGGTTTGCAGGATTTATCCGAAGAATGGGGAATCCTACAGCGTATGGCGAAAGCGCCTGAGGAAATGCAGGCAGAATTGGCGGGCTGTAGCTATCGGCTGAATCGGTATCTGCTCCTGGGAAAGGCGCTGAGGACGGCAGGAAAGGTGAAAGGCTTTATCCTATTGGTGCTTCCAGGGGACGTTTTGCAGAAGCAGCTGAATGGAGGCCAGCAGAATGCGATTTTGCTTGATCGATATGATAATTTGCTCTTTCCTTGGAATCAGCAGCTGGCAGAAGGAAAAATTCCAGCAGTTTTCCGGCATAATAGGGCGTCCTTGGTTCATTATGATCAGCAGCTTTACTATTCGACTGGGCAGGTGGTTGGCTATGGTTTCTTGGTACTGTCCGTCACGCCGGTTACGAATCTTCTTTCTCGTTATGTGCTGGGAGCAGGTTTTTTGGTGGCGCTTTTTATTTTGATGGTTCCGATTATCGGCGTTAGCGTGTTGCGGGAAAGCCGGGGGAAGGCAAAATCGATCGACGAACTCGTGGAGGCTTTTGCGGCCGTAAAGACTGGAGATTGGACGCATCCACTTAATCTGCAGCCAGCAAGTGGATTGGCAGTGGTGCAGGAAGCATATGAACACATGACCCGAAGTCTGCAGGAATTGATGAAGAAAAACGAAGAAGAGGCCAAAGCTTCGGTGATTTCAGAAATTCGTCAGTTGGAGTCTCAGTTCAATCCACATTTTTTGTTCAACACATTGGAGAATATTAAATTTATGGTGAAATTGGACAGCGAGGCAGCCATGCGCATGATAAAATCGCTGTCGAAACTTTTGCGGTACAGCATCAACAACACGGTTCGCCGGGTAAGCCTGGCTGATGATTTGGCCTATGTGCGTGGCTATGTGGAAATCCAGCAGCTTCGTTTCAGCAGTCGGCTGGATTATCAGGAAAAAGTGGATCCGAGCAGCCTTACCTGTGAAATTCCTAAGTTGATTTTTCAGCCAGCTTTGGAAAATGCTGTTAAATATGGGGCTGATGCCAAAGGCAGGATTACGATTTCGCTGGAAGCGGAACTTTGTGAAGATACGTTGCAGATTCATATCCGTGACAGAGGATGCGGGATGGATACCGGCACCTATGCTCGTTTGCAGGCTTTGTTGGATTCGGAGGAGAATGATTCTGTCCATATGGGGGTCTATAATATCCATCGACGAATCCGGTTGATGTATGGAAAACCTTATGGTGTTCAGGTAAAACAACGGGAAGGTGGCGGAACCGAGGTATCGTTGGTGCTGCCAATTATCAGGGAGGAAGGAAAAAATGCTGAAACTGGTAATCGTGGAAGATGAAGACATTATCCGGCGGGGATTGATAGAAACGATAGATTGGCAGGAGATGGGGGCTGAAGTGAGTGGCAGTGCGGCCGATGGCGAGGAAGCATTAGCCGTTATTTCGCAAGTGTCGCCGGATGTGGTCCTGACTGATGTGCGGATGCCGGTTATGGACGGTTTGGAATTGGCGCGGAAACTGCAGGAAATTGACTCGTCAATCCAAGTGATTTTTTTGACCAGTCATGCCGATTTTGAATATGCCCGAGAGGCCATGCGGCTTCATGTGGATGATTATCTGTTGAAGCCGGTGGATGAAGAGGAACTGTCAGCAGTTATGAAACGGCTGGCGGAGGAACGAGGCGTTTCATCGTTGCCCTTTGCGAAAGAGTTATCCCTGGCCAAGCGAAGTCAGAACCCTTATGTACGAGTGGTCTTGGCTGTGATTGAAAAAAATTGGCAGAAGCGCATCAGTCTTGAACCGATTGCAGCGAAGCAGCAGGTATCGGTAAGTTATCTGTCGCGGAAACTAAAGGAGGAGACGGATAATACCTTTAGCAGCCTGTTAGCCAAATACCGTCTGCAGAAGAGCATTGTCATGCTCAAAGAAGGGACCTGGCGTATCTATGAAGTGGCGGAAGAATGTGGGTTCAGTGACTATAAGAATTTCTGTCAGGTGTTCAAGAAATACCTGGGGATGGCGCCTGGTGAGATGCTGTCGGGAGAGGGCAGAAAAGACGGATAAGGCGGGTTCAAAATAAGGGATAAATGTGTATTATTTAGTATTGCTTGGGTAAGGAATATTTGTTAGAATGCAGACAGATAAAGAATTCAGCGCTGAAAACTGCCTTTGGGAATAATATTTAGGAGGAAGTATTTATGTTGAAACGTTTGACTTCGCTTTGTTGTCTGACCCTTATGGCTGCTGGAACTATTGCAGCGGCAG